>JAJDTQ010000279.1 GCA_022827045.1 Candidatus Binatia bacterium | reverse complement strand
CATAGGATGCCGCAGGCCGCGAGGTTTGTCAACCCCCGATGCGTCTGCACCGGCCAGAACGATGAAAACAACCTGGAATCAGCCACTTGGAAGGTGCGACCAAATCTCCGGCAGATATCGCCGGCTAACAAAATGCCATTGCCGGCACGTCCCTCTACGGAGTGAAGATGGGGCTGGAGAAGGCGTGCCCGAACACCGTCCGCAACGGCGTGTCCGAAGATGCGGTCATCCTGGTGTCGGACACGGGGCACTACTGTGCCGCCAACATCGCAGGCTGGCTCGGGCTGGGCACGCGGAACCTCGTGACGGTGGCGACCACCCCGGACAACGAGGTCGACCTGGCCCGGCTGGAGGAGGCTGCCCGACAGGCCCTGGCCGGGGGCAGGAAGATCGCCGCCATCATCGCCACCATGGGCACCACCGATTCCTTCGGCCTCGACGACCTCAAGGCCATCGCGGCGATGCGGGACGCGCTGGCGGACGAGTTCCAGCTTCCCTACCGCCCGCACATCCACGCCGACGCGGTCATCGGCTGGGCGTGGTCGGTGTTCAACGACTACGACTTCGAGGGCAATCCCCTGGGGTTCCGGCCGCGCACGGTGCGCGCCCTGGCGGGGGCGTGCCGGCGCATCCGCCACCTGTCGCTGGCGGATTCCGTGGGAGTGGACTTCCACAAGACCGGCTTCACGCCGTACATCTCGAGCCTGGTGCTGGTGAAGGAGCGCGCGGACCTGCAGCGGGTGGCGCGGGATCCGGAGCAGATGCCGTATCTCTACCATTTCGGGGAACACCGGCCCGGCATGTACACCCTGGAAACGTCCCGGGCCGGCACCGGCCCGCTCGCGGCCATCGCCAACTACCGCCTGTTCGGGCGCAAGGGGCTCCGGGTGGTGCTGGGGCACATGGTGGAGATGGCCCAGCTCCTGCGCGAGCACCTCGAAGGCCGGGAGGGCACCACCGTGCTCAACCGCGACAACTTCGGCACCGTCAGCCTGTTCCGCGCCTACCCGCCGGGAGTGGACACCTTTGCCATCAAGGGCCAGGAGTTCGACGACCCGGCCTACCGCGAAACCCTGCTGGACCACAACGGCTTCAACCGGAAGATCTTCGAATACGTCCACTCCGAAGCCATGGCCGGCCGCGGCGTGGTCATCTCCTCCACCGACTGCTACCGCCGCACCGCCTACGGCGAGCCCATCCACGCCCTCAAGTCCTACATCATGTCGCCGTTCGTGGACGAGGCGGACGTCGAGGCCGTGGTCCACAAGATCATGGAAGCGCGGGAGAAGGTGGTGTAGGGGGGCTTCGAAAAAGTCTTCGAAGCAAATTGTCATGTGAGCCGTCGGGCAACAACAGGCGCGTCGCGTTCCGATATCGTTGTTGGTCAGACCACATTATCCAAAGTCTTATTGGGGGGCAGGTAGGTCAAAGGGTCAACGAAACGGGGACCCGCTTGCCGCAGCCATGAATCAAACCACAGATACCACGCGAGTAGCGAGTCCGTCTGAGAGTCATGGACTTCGACCGGTTCAGGCAAGAGAGCTGAAAGATCAGTGCCGTGCTGGCTCTCGAGTTTTTGTCGATACGGACTGTTCGGTTGACCAAGCCTCGCAAGTTCAAGGTAGCGTCCGGCCTTTGCAACTAGTCTATCAGGTACGATGATGAAGTCTGGTTGTTCGTCACGGGGGACACCCTGTACCGTCTCAAGGAGGCGGGTCTTTAGTGTCGCGGGTTTTGGCGATTCAAACCCCCAGATGACGAACAACGATTCCCGGATGGGTTGTCTTGACCCCGTCTCACAAAATTGCCGTACCAAACCCTTGAATCTTTGTCCCTTTAGGACCGCGTCTCGCAAGTCGTCGGGATTCAAGTGAGTCTTTACCTCCACCAGGGCATAGACGGCTTCGACGGGCCAGAGCTTGTTGGGGCTTTGAGGGTAGAGGGGTGCATTGTTCTGACTATCAACGACTACGAGGTCGGCTTGATTCGAGAACACGTTGCTATGCGAGATGACAAGTCCAGTACTCACACTAAACCGTTTCGGCAAATGGTCTATGAGAAACTGCTTGACGAGCTCCTCGCGATTCGTTCCAGCGGAGGTGTGGTGCTGCGCGAAACCTCGACGGATCGCGGCGGATCTGTCCCGCATTTCTTTCGCCACGCCTTCCAGGTAGTCTGGTAGGCTCATGTAAATCTCCCTGTCACTTCCAAATCTCCCTGTCACTTCCTTCCGTTCACCGAACCGTGGTCGCTATCAACCTACCCGATAGCTCCGCACCGGCAGCTCCTCAGTCTCCAAAGTCGACAGGTCGAGGCGTTTAGAAGCATTATCGATGTCGAAGCCCACCACGGCCCCGTTGGCGTCGAGATCGACGTTGAGCCCCCTGGCGACTTCGCGTGTCTCGGTACCCGGCCCCGGGTTGAGTTCGACGTAAAGACTGTCGGTTTCGGGGTAGTAACGGAGTTTCATCATTCCCTTGTCGGTGTTTCCCCCTCACTCCCCATCCAGCTCCCTATGCAGCCACCTCAGTATCGTCGGGAACACGTCCGGCGACTCGCCCATGTGGCCGCCAGGGAAGAGGCGCATGGCCTTGGGGCTGCCGCACTCCAGCAGCATGTAGAAGTCCTCGATGGGGACCTGGAGGTCGTCCTTGCCGTTGACCAGCAGCATGGGGGCGCAGGGCTTCTCGAGCAGGCCCTGGTCCTTTAGGGAGAGGATGGGCATGACCTCGCAGAGTTCCTCGAAGGTGCGTTTACCGAAGAGGTTGGCGCGCGCCTCGATGAGGTCGAAGAGATAGGAGGAGGCGTTGCGGGAGCGTTGCTGCCATTCGGGCTGGAAGAACCCGTGGATGCCGCCTCCCCAGTTGACCGCGGCGCGCAGCCGTTCCGGCTCCGTGTGCGCCAGCTTGGTGGACCAGTAGCCGCCGAAGCTGGCGCCCAGGGCGGCGATGCGGCCCGGGTCCACTTCCGGGCGGGTTACCAAGTAGTCCAGCGCGGTGCTGTATACTTCGTGGGCCGTGTCCGAGGCGAGCACCGGGGACTCACCGGTGCCGGGGCTGTCCATGATGAAGCAGCCCCAGCCCTCGGCGAGCATGGACTCCACGAAGTTGTGCCGATCCTCTTTCCAGTTGTCGATGCCGCCCCAGTGCATAATGACCGGCGCGGGCCGCCTGACGGGAAGGCGCAGGTAGCCCACCACCTCCTTGTCGCGCAGGGGGAGGGCGATGCGCTCCAGCGGCGGGTCGAAGTGGCGCGAGGCCGCGAGGTAGTTCTCGATGGTCTTGCGGTAGGCCTCCTGCTTGCCCGGTGAGCTGGGGAAGGGGTGGCGGGCGGTGCCGTAGTAGCCGGCGGCCTGGAAGTAGGCCGCTTTGGCCTCGTCGGCTTTTCCTTTTTCCTCCGCGTCCTTCGCCGCCCGTTCCCAGCGGGCGCCGGGTTTGCTCCAGGCCTCCGCCCAGTGGTCGGCGTCCAGACTCTTCAACTCGGCGAGCGCGCCTTCGGCTTCCGCCGGATCCATCAGGTGAAACGGGCTGCGCCTGCCCACGCGCTTGCGGATGCGGTCCTTGATTTCTTCGAGAGTTGCGGCTTCCGCCATGAAGGGGTCCTCCGGGTTGATGTCGCTTTCGTGAGGCCGCGGGTCGGGGAATCGGCGCCGGGCCGCCGGCCACTTCGCCCCGCGCGTTCGGTTGAGAATATCACGATTTCGTAATACAGATTAGGTCCATTGGGTGAAGCCTGATGACGAAAGAGGACCATTACATCCAGGGGATGGAGGCGCACGCCGACGACCGGGTGGACGAGGCCATCGAGTCTTACAACAAGGCTCTGGCCGAGGATCCCGACTACGCCGACGCACTGCATGCCCTGGGAATGGCGTACGCGAATACGGACCGCCTGGATGAGGCCATCGAGGTGGGCAAGCGCCTGATCGAGGTGAGCCCCGACGATGAGCTGGCCTACACGAGCCTTTCCATCTTCTACCAGCGCAAGGGGATGATCGAGGAGGCCGAAGCCGTCGGCGCCAAGGCCAAGACCCTGGGGTGGAAACGGCAGCTCGCCGAGAACAAGTAGCCGGTAGCCGCCACGCAAGCAGGCCTTGCCGCCGCGCGCAAACAGCAATCACAAAATCACGGGCCGTACGCGAAGAAGGGATACGCATGAATCTGGACAGCATTTCCGTCGAATCGATCCGGGATTCCCTTAGGGAGCGCAAGTACATCTGCGACCGGAGCCTCGCCACCGTGGTCTACCTTTCGGTGCGGCTGGGGAAACCGATCCTGCTGGAAGGGGAGGCGGGCGTTGGCAAGACCGAGATCGCCAAGGTGCTCGCGGACGTGCTCCAGACCCGGCTCATCCGTCTCCAGTGCTACGAGGGGCTGGACTCGAACACCGCGCTCTACGAGTGGAACTATCCCAAGCAGATGCTGCGCATCAAGCTGGAGGAGATCGGCTCCCGGGACCGCGAGTCGGTGGAGACAGAGATCTTCTCCGAGGAATACCTCATCAGCCGGCCGCTGCTGGACGCTATCCGCACCGACGGCGCCGAGCCTCCGGTGCTGCTCATCGACGAAATCGACCGCGCCGACATGGAGTTCGAGGCGTTCCTGCTGGAGGTGCTGTCGGACTTCCAGATCAGCATTCCCGAGGTGGGCACCATCCAGGCGCAGAAAAGGCCCTACGTCTTCCTCACCTCCAACCGCACCCGGGAGATCCACGACGCGCTCAAGCGCCGCTGCCTGTACCACTGGATCGAGTACCCCACCTTCGAGAAGGAGTACGAGATCATCATGACCAAGCACCCGGAGATCCAGAAGCTCATGGCCGAGCAGATCTGCGCCTTCATGCAGCAGGTGCGGCAGATGAACTTCTACAAGCGTCCGGGCGTGGCCGAGACCCTGGACTGGGCGTCGGCGCTGCTGCTGCTGAACCGCGCCGAGCTGGATCCGGAGATCGTGAAGGAGACGGTAGGCTGCGTGTTCAAGTACCGGGAGGACCTCCACCACCTGGAGGAAGAGCTCTCCGGCGAGAAGCTCGACATGGACCGCATCCTCAAGGAGCCCGCCACGGTGGTGGGCGGAAACCCGCAGTAGCGCCGCCGCCGGACTGGACCTCATCATGGCGAGAGAGCTGACCGACGAACAGATCATCCGCGCGGTGGAGCGCTACAAGCCTCTGCGCGGCCAGGGCACGCTGGCGAACATGCTCATGTTCGGCCGGGTGCTCAAGGACCTGGGGTTCCGCCTGGGCCTGAGCCAGGTCATCGACGCCAACCGCTCGCTGCCGCTCATCGACATCCAGAGCCGGCCGGACTTCCACCGGGCGCTGGCCGCCAACCTGCTGCACGACCACGAGGACATCGAGCTCTTCGACCAGGTGTTCGAGGCCTTTTGGCAGGGCGACATGGACATCGAAGAGGGCATCGAGACCATGGAGGTCCCGGCCCAGAGCCCGGACGAGGGGATGGACTCGCCGGACGACAGCAGCGGCCCCACGGAAGAGACGTTGACCGAGCAGGAGGGCGCCAGCGACGAAGGCCCGGATGACCCGGACCCGCTCATGGTGCCCACCTACAGCCCCAACGAGCAGCTCAACGAGAAGGACTTCAGCGAGATGGGCATCGAGGAGAGCCGGGCGGTGACCCAGGCCATCCTGCTCATTGCCTCCAAGATCGCCACCCAGGTGAGCCGGCGCAAGAAGCGGGCGCGCCGGGGCACCGAGATCGACCCCCGCGGCACCATGCGCCGCAACATCAAGTACGGCGGCGAGCTGGTGGAGCTGGTGGCGCGCAAGCGCCGCATCAAGAAGACCCGGGTGGTGCTCTTGTGCGACGTGAGCGGCTCCATGGACTGCTACAGCCGCTTCCTGATCCAGTTCATGTACGGCCTGCAGAACGAGCTGTGGGGCGTGGAGACCTTCGTCTTCAGCACCACCCTGAGCCGCATCACGCACCTGATCCGCACCAAGAACATCGGCAACGCCCTGGAGAAGATCTCCAAGAGCGTGCTGGGCTGGTCCGGCGGGACCAACATCGGGCGCTCGCTGGAGATCTTCAACCGCGACTTCGCGGTCAGCATGGTCACCCACCGCACCGTGGTGGTCATCATCAGCGACGGCTGGGATCGGGGCGACGTAGGCGTGCTGGAGCGGCAGATGCAGGCGCTGAAGCGGCGTTGCGGCAAGATGATCTGGCTGAATCCGCTGCTGGCCAGCGAGAACTACGAGCCCCTGTGCAAGGGCATGCAGGCGGCGCTGCCCTACCTGGACCTGTTCCTGTCGGCGCACAACGCCAACAGCCTGGTCCACCTGGGCCACACCATGCGCAGGCTGGTGGCGTAGGGGAGAAGGAAGCCTGTCCTGAGCGAATCGAAGGACACTACCTGGGAGATACCGATGGAAAATATCTACGACGAGGTCAAGGAGTTCCTGGACAAGGGCGAGACCGTGGCGGTGGCCACCATCGTCTCCACCAAGGGCTCGACGCCGCGGGAGGTAGGCGCCAAGATGGTGGTGACGGCGTGGGGCGAGATCCTCGGCACCATCGGCGGCGGGTGCGGCGAGGCCGACGTCCGGCGCGAGGCCATCGAGGTAGTGCGGACGCGCACGCCCCGCACCGTGCGCGTGGATCTCCTGGACGACATCTCGTCCGACAGCCCGGCGGTGTGCGGCGGCATCATGAACGTCTTCATCGATCCCTGGTGGAAGGATGAGGAGAGCGACTGAGCGGAAAGGGCGAATGCGCCGGGACGGCCGGTGCGGGACAGGGTCTGGAATGAATGGACGCGCTGGTTGAAGAGCTGATCAGGATCAAGGGCGAGGGCGCGGGCGCGGTGCTCGTCACGGTGGTGGAGTCCCAGGGCCTCGACGGGTTCGACAGCGGCTCCAAGTGCCTCATCCGGGACGGCCGCATCGTCCTGGGGCAGGTGGACGACGCGGAACTCGAGCAGACGTTGCTCCAGGAAGCCGCGGAACGGCTTTCGGAAGAGCGCTCCCGTCTGGTGTCGGTGGAGACCGCGTCCGGCGGCCAGGCGGACGTCTTCTTCGAGGCGATGCCGTCGCCGCCCAAGCTCATCGTCGTCGGCGCCGGGCACATCGCCGTGCCGCTGGTCAGGATGGCCAAGCTCATGGACTACCACGTGGTGGTCATCGACGACCGCATCCTCTTCGCCAACCACGAACGGTTTCCCGATGCCGACGAGGTGGTGGTGGGCGACATGGCGGAGACCGTGAAGGAGCTCGACATCACCCCGACCACCTACGTGGTGCTCATCACCCGCGGCCACAAGTACGACGAGCCGTGCCTGCGCGAGCTGCTGGACCGGCCGGCCAGGTACATCGGCATGATCGGCAGCAAGCGGCGCATCAAGGCCTGCTTCGAGCGCTTCAAGGAGGAGGAGCACGTCTCCGAGGAGCTTATCTCCCGGGTCTATGCACCCATCGGGCTCGACATCGCCACCGAGACCCCGGAGGAGATCGCGCTGGGCATCCTCGGCGAGATCATCAAGGTGCGGCGCGGCGGCAAGGCGCAGTCCCTCTCGCAAAAGCAGTGAGCGGTTCCCGCGACAACCTGGTGAAGGGGGTGGTGTTCTCGGACCTGGGCCGGGCCGGAGCGTTCCTGGGTATCGACTGGGTGCGGGAGGCCGTAAGAGAGCGGGTGGGCTTCGATCCCTATCCCGGTACGCTCAACATGCGGGCGCGAGGGGCGGACCTGGACCGGTGGGAGCAGGTCCGGCAACACGGCGGCAAGATCGTCCTGCCGTCGCCGGATCCGGCTTTCTGCAACGCTTTCCTGTTCACGGGCTTTGTCGAAGGTTGGGAATCCGCGACGGAGTCCCGGGAGCGGGCCGCGGTGGTTGTGCCGGAGGTCAAGGAATATCCCGCAGACAAGCTGGAGATCATCGCCGCGGTCTCGTTGAAGCAGGCCCACTCGGTGCGGGACGGCGACGAACTGACCGTCGTTTTCGACGGCTAGCCGGCGGAAAGGTTACAGGAGGTAAGTCAGCATGCGCCGTCTCATCGTAGGCATGTCGGGGGCCACCGGGTCCATCTACGGGATCCGCATTCTCCAGGTCCTGGCGCGGATGCCGGACATCGAGACCCATCTGGTCATGAGCAAGGCCGCCAAGATGACCGTGCAGGTGGAGACGCCGCACTCGGTGAAGGAAGTGGAGGAGTTGGCGGACGTGGTGCACGACATCAACAACATCGGCGCCAGCATCGCCAGCGGCTCCTTCCGCACCGCCGGCATGGTCATCGCGCCGTGCTCCATGAAGTCCATGGGCGGCATCGTGCTGTCGGTGGGAGGCGACCTGCTGGTGCGCGCCTCGGACGTGATCCTCAAGGAGCGCAAGAAGCTCGTGCTGGTGGCGCGCGAGACACCCCTGCACCTGGGCCACCTGGAGAGCATGGCACAGCTCACCCGCATGGGCGCGGTGATCTTTCCGCCCGTACCCGCCTTCTATCACCGCCCCAAGACCCTGGACGACGTCATCAACCAGACCGTGGCCCGCATCCTGGACCAGTTCGAGATCGAGACCGACATGTTCCACCGGTGGGACGAGGAGTCCCTGAGCCGCTATCCCGGAGACAAGGAGTAGTTTGTCGTCCTTCGACTTCGCTCCGCTGACGCGGAGCTACGCTCAGGACGAACGGGAAACGGTTTCGCAGCCGTTTGTCCTGGGCCTTTCGACACATGGCCGATCTTGAAGAACAGGTCCTCGACTACCTGCGGACGCACAACACCATGACCTTGGGGACCTGCGCGGACGGGGCGCCGTGGAACGCCACTGTCTTCTACGCCAGCGACGGCTTCCATCTCTATTTCTTCTCCGCTCCGGACTCGCGCCACTGCACCAACTTGGCGGCCAACCCGCGGGTGGCGGTGACGGTCCAGGAGGACTACAAGGACTGGCGCGAGATCAAGGGGATCCAACTCGAAGGGACCGCGGAGCTCGTCGATTCGGTGATCGCCAAGGGCAAGGCCATGGCGGTCTACGCGCGAAAGTACCCCGGCGTCATCAAGCTGTTCACGGATCCCAACAGCGGCATCTATCACCGGGCGTTTCTCAAGGTGAAGTTCTACCGCGTGATTCCGGAGACGCTGTATTTCATCGACAACCAGCAAGGGTTCGGCAAGAGGCAGGAACTGGCCTTGGGCGCCCGCGCGGCCGGGAGCTGATATCGTCACGCCGAACCGGGAGGGATTCTTTCGTGTCACGACTAGTGGGCAAGGAAATGCCGGACGACCTGTTCGCGCTGATGAGCGGCAAGGCCGTCGAGGCCGGCAAGGTGTTCATCATGGCCACGGTGGACGAGAACGGCTGGTGCCACCCGGCCATGGGATCCTACTACGAGCTGGTGGCCAAGAGCCCGGGGCGCATCCATCTGGCCGTGGGCAAGAACAGCACCACGGAGAGGAACCTCGTGCGCACCGGCGCTCTGACCTTGGTGGTCACCGACCACGGCCTCAACTACTACCTCAAGGGCGCCGCCACGCGGACGCGCGAACGGTTGGACGATACCCCCTTCGCGCTGTTTCAGGTGGAGCTTGAGACGGTCCTGGAAGACCAGGAACAGGGTGTCACCATCGTCACCGGCGTCCGCTACGAGCTGAACCAGGGCGGCAACTCCGAGTTCATGCGCAATATGCTCGACAATGCCCTCAAGGCATTGACGGCCGCGCCCTGGGAGTGATAGGCCGGCATTCCGATTCCCGAGCCGCGTGATGGCACTGGCCCGCTGTTTCGGATCGTGCTAGGGAAACTCTGTTGTCACAGCGTCCTTCGACTTCGCTCCGCTGACGCGAAGCTCGCTCAGGACGAATGGAATATAACCGTTCGTCCTGAGCCCTTCGTCAGGCTCGGGACAGGCGGAGCGAGGTCTGCCGAGCGAAGTCGAAGGACGCTGTCGACCTTCGAGAACCCCAAGGAGGTTTGTTGTATGGACCCGATTACGGACCCGATTGCGATTGACGTGCACGTCCACCTCTGCGACGAGCTGACCCTGAGCTCCAAGGGCGACCGCCCAAAGCAGATGGCTCAGTACTTCAAGCGGGAACGCAAACCGGTCTCCATCGACGAGATGGCGGATGAGTACCGCGCGCGGAACATGATGGCCGTGCTCATGAACACCACCGACGAGACCATCACCGGCCTGAGCCCGGTTCCGAACCAGCACGTGGCCGACGGAGTGAAGCGGAACTCCGACGTCTTCATGGGCTTCGGCGTGATCGATCCGTGGCAGCAGAAGGTGGCCCTGCAGGAGATCCAGCGCATCAAGGACATGGGCCTGCACGGCGTGGGCGAGATCAATCCGGCCCGGCAGCAGTTCTTCCCCAACGACACCCGCTTCTACCCCCTGTGGGAGGAATGCCAGAAGCTCGATCTGCCGATCCTGTTCCACAGCGGCATGGCCGGCGCCGGCGCCGGCACCCCCGGCGGCATGGGCAACAAGCTCAAGTTCACCCAGCCCATCCACTTGGACGACGTGGCCGCGGACTTCCCCGAGCTGAAGATCATCTGCGCCCATCCGTCGTGGCCCTGGACGGCCGAGAGCCTGGCCATCGCCCGTCACAAGAGCAACTTCTACATCGATCTCTCGGGCTGGTCGCCCAAGTACTTCGCCGCGGAGCTGGTGCAGCAGGTGAACTCGATCCTGCAGGACAAGGCCATGTTCGGCTCCGACTGGCCGGCCATCGGCGTGGAGCGCTGGCTGGACGACTTTTCGAAGATCCAGCTCAAGCCCGAAGTGCGGCAGAAGATCATGCTGGACAACGCCAAGAAGTTCTTCGGCATGAACTAGGGATGGCGTCCTTCGACTTCGCTTCGCTACGCTCGGGACGAACGGTTGTTGTAGATCTATTCCGATCGTCCTGAGCGTAGCTCGGCGAAGCCGAGCGAAGTCGAAGGACCTTTGACACTATTCCACATGTCGGTTGAATTGATCAAGCCGGTTCAACCCGCCTCCCGCGGCTTCCAGATCATGGCGAAGCCCACCGGCGCCATCTGCAATCTGGACTGCGTCTACTGCTACTACCTCCAGAAGGAAGACCTCTATCCCGAGACCAAGTCGTTCCGCATGGAGCCCGACGTGCTGGAGGACTACGTCTCGCAGCACATACAGGCCTGTCCGGACCCCGTCATCGACTTTGCCTGGCACGGCGGCGAGCCCACCATCGTGGGCCTCGACTACTTCCGGGAGGTGGTCGCGCTCCAGCGCAAGCACTGCCCGCCGGGCCGCAAGGTGCGCAACGGCATGCAGACCAACGGGGTGCTGCTGGACGACGAATGGTGCCGGTTCTTCGCCGAGGAAGGTTTCTCCATCGGGCTCAGCATCGACGGTCCGGAAAAGCTCCACGACGAGTACCGCGTCACCAAGGGGCAGCAGCCCACCCACGGCAAGGTGGTGCAGGCGTTCAAGCGGCTCAAGGCCCACAAGGTGCCCTGTGACGTGCTGTGCGTTGTGCACGCCGGCAACGTCGGCCATCCCACCACCGTGTACCG
>JAJDTQ010000162.1 GCA_022827045.1 Candidatus Binatia bacterium | reverse complement strand
CATGGGCTTCACGGGCGGGTTCCTGCTCGGGCTGACCAACACCATGGGGCCGGTCATGGCCGTCTACCTCCACGGCCTGCGGCTCGACAAGGCGGACTTCGTGAAGGCCATCTCCACGGTGTTCATCATGGCCAAGTTCTGGCAGGTGGTCGCCATCTCCACCTGGGGCCTGTTCACCGTCGAGGCGGTGAAGCTCTCGTTATTCGTGACCGCGGTCATCCTCGCGAGCTTCTACCTGGGCCTCAAGGTGCAGGACCGGATCCGCCAGCAGACCTTCAACCGCGCCATCCTGGTGCTGCTGATCTTCACCGGGCTGATGCTGGTCTACCGGAATTTGGCTGCGGGATAGCTGGATTCCCGCTTTCGCGGGAATGACAGAGGGGAGGCGGGAATGACGTAGGGGAGGCGGGAATGACGTAGGGGGGCGCGGATGACGGAGGGGGCGCGGATGACGGAAGTGGATCTGCGGCACGCTGGTGACATCTCCGCGTGCGATCTGCTATGGAGAGGCTTCAGACGACTCGACGGCGGATCCGGTCTGACCCGGATCTGACAATGCCGCGGATCCGGGAGCGGGACAGGCTGCACCGAACACAGGACTCATGCAGGCTTTCGACTACGACGTCATCGTCATCGGCAGCGGTCCCGCGGGCTACACGGCCGCCGTCCAGGCGTGCGAGCTCGGCGCCAGGGTCGCCATCGTGGAGCGGCAGGAAACCCTGGGCGGGATCACCCTCCTGGCGGGCACCATCCCCAGCAAGACCTTGCGGGAGGCCATCATCTACCTTCGCGGGGTCCGCCAGCGCCCCTTCTACGGCACCGAGTTCACGGAAAAGAAAGACATTACCCTGTCGGACCTGTTCGTCCGGGTGCGGAAGGTGGTGGACCGGCGGGTCGCGACGATGGAGGAGCGCCTGCTGGTCTACCGCGACCGGAAGCGCATCGACGTCTTCCGCGGCTACCATGCGACCCTGGACGGCCCCAACTCGGTGCACGCGTGGGTCCTCAAGAACCCCATGGAGTCCATCAACCTGAAGGCGGAGAAGATCATCGTCGCCGCGGGATCGAGGCCTCGCTTCGTGCCCGACATACCCATCGACAACGAAGTCATCTTCGACTCCGACTCCGTGTTCACCCTGGAGCTCAGGCGCAAGTCCCTGCCGGAATCCCTGATCGTCGTCGGCGCCGGAGTCATCGGCGCGGAATACGGCTCGGCCTTTGCGGTCCTGGGTTGCAAGGTGTCGCTGATACAGCGGGACCAGACCTTCCTGACGTTCGCCGAACGTCCCATCGTCGACCTGCTGATCCGGCGCATGGAAGACTACGGCGTGGAGTTCGTCTGGGGCACCTGGTACGACAAGATCGAGCGGGTGCCCGGGCCGGGGGAAAAAGCCCGGGTCGCCCTCACCGACGGCCGGGTGCTGGAGGCGGACGCGGTGATCGTAGCCAGCGGACGCGAGGTGGCCACCAAAGTGCTCGGGCTCGAGGACGTGGGCGTCGAGTTCAACCAGTACGGCCTGATCAAGGTCAACGAGCTGTTCCAGACGTCGGTCCCGAGCATCTACGCCGCCGGCGACGTAGTCGGCTTTCCGGCGCTGGCCTCCACCAGCAGCGAGCAGGGCCGCATGGCCGCCAACTATGCCCTGGGGCGCCGGGCGGGCGGGCGCCGGTCGCTGTTCCCCATGTGCGTCTATACCATCCCGGAGATCGCCATGGTGGGCTATACGCAGCACGATCTGGACACCAAGGGCATCCCCTATGCCAAGGGGGTGGCCACCTACGACGAGGTCACCAAGGCCGGCATCATCGGCGACTCGCACGGCATGCTCACCCTGCTGTTCGAGCCCAACGGCTGGCATCTGCTGGGGGTCCACATCATCGGCGACCAGGCCTGCGAGCTGATCCACATCGGGCAGGCGGTGCTGAGCTACAACGGCACCATCGACTACTTCATCGACAACGTGTTCAACTTCCCGACCATGGGAGAGGCGTACAAGATCGCCGCCCTGAACGGAGTGAAGGACCTCGACGGGTCGCTCTCGTGATCGGTAACGGGAAGGCTTCTGTACTTTTTGTCGCGGAACTGCAAAATGGGGCATAGGCATGGAGTCAGGAGAAACCGCCTCGAGTCAACGATCTCAAAAAGGAGAGGACCGATGAGAAAGCTTATTTCCGGTATTCTGTTTGTCTTCGTTTCCACGTATGCGGCCGCCGCCCTTGGAGCCGACGTCAAGCTGGGCGTGGTGTTCGGCTTTACCGGCCCCATCGAGTCGCTGACCCCTCCAATGGCGGCCGGCGCCGAGCTGGCGATGAAGGAAGTCAGTGACAGCGGCGCATTGCTTGGCGGCGCCAAGGTCGTCTCCGTGCGCGCCGATTCCACCTGCGGCGATTCGGCCGCCGGATCCGCGGCCACCGAACGGATCGTGACCTCCGACAAGGTGAACGCCATCGTCGGCGGCGACTGCTCGGGCGTTACCACCGCAATGCTGGAGAACGTGGCCAAGCCCAACGGCATCGTGATGATCTCGCCGTCGGCCACGGCCCCGAGCCTGTCCACCGTCGGGGACAACGGGCTCTTCTTCCGGACGGCCCCGTCCGACGCCCGTCAGGGCGCGGTCATTGCCGACATCCTGAAGGAGATGGGGATCAAGGAGGCGGCGCTGACCTACACCAACAACGACTACGGCAAGGGCCTCGCGGACAGCATCGCCGCCAACGTGAAGAAGGGCGGCGGCAAGATCACGATCTCGGCCCCCCATGAGGACGGCAAGGGCGACTACAGCGCCGAGGTGGCGGCGCTGGCCGCGGCGGGAGGCGACATCCTGATCGTGGCCGGTTACGCCGACCAGGGCGGCAAGGGCATCATCCAGGGCGCTCTCGACACCGGCGCCTTCGACAAGTTCTACCTGCCCGACGGCATGATCAGCGATTCCCTGACCAAGGCCATCGGCAAGGGTCTCGACGGCTCCATCGGCGCACACCCGGGCACCGACAGTCCGGGGGCGGCCAAGCTTGCCGAGATCGCCAAGGCCGCCAAGGTCAAGTCGGACAGCCCCTTCGTACCCGAATCGTACGACGCGGCCGCGCTGATCATGCTGGCCATGCAGGCAGCCAAGTCCGCCGAGAGCGGCAAGCTCAAGGACAAGGTCATGATGGTGGCCAACGCTCCCGGCGAGAAGATCTATCCGGGCGAGCTGGCCAAGGCGCTCAAGATCCTGGCCGGCGGCGGCGACGTGGACTATGTCGGCGCCTCGGCGGTAGAGCTGATCGGACCGGGCGAAAGCGCCGGCAACTACCGCCAGATCGTGGTCAAGGGCGGCAAGTTCACGACCGTCAAGTACCGTTAGTCCAGCATTGGTGCGGGCGGGAAGGAGTCTGTCCTTCCCGCCCACCGCGCCGGGCCGGTCCCGGCGGTTGGTGTGCAGCGCTGCCGAGGTCCCCGCATCGATGATCTCCGTAGAAAACCTGCACATGCACTTCGGCGGCATCCGGGCCGTCGACGGCGCGTCCCTCACCATCGAGCGCGGCAGCATCACCGGGCTCATCGGCCCCAACGGGGCCGGCAAAACCACCCTCTTCAACGTCATCGCCGGCGTCCACCGGCCGACCTCGGGAACGGTCCGCCTCGAAGGCGAGGACGTCACCGGGCTTACGCCCCACGAGCTCTTCTCGAAGGGCGTGCTGCGCACGTTTCAGATCGCCCACGAATTCTCCACGCTGACGGTCCGGGAGAACCTGATGACCGTGCCGGGGGGCCAGTCCGGCGAGAGCCTGGTGGACGTATGGTTCCGGCCCGGGAAGATCCGCGCGCAGGAACAGGCCATCGGCGCCCGCGCCGACGAGGTCATCGAGTTCCTCAAGCTCGAGGCCGTGGCCGGCGAGCCGGCCGGGAACCTCTCGGGCGGGCAGAAGAAGCTGCTGGAGCTGGGCCGCACCATGATGACGGAGCCCCGGGTGGTGCTGCTCGACGAGGTGGGCGCGGGAGTCAACCGCACGCTGTTGAAGGACATCGCCGGCGCCATCCAGCGCCTCAACCTCCACCACGGCTACACCTTCTGCATCATCGCGCACGACATGGAGCTGATCTCGCTGCTGTGCGATCCGGTCATCGTGATGGCCGAGGGGAAGGTGCTGATGCAGGGCCCTCCGCCCGAGGTGCAGGCGGATGAACGGGTCATCGAGGCCTACCTGGGCCGCGGGCTGGTCACCCGCGAGGAGCGGAGTCCATGAGCTTCCTGGTGGGCGAGGAGCTGACCGGGGGCTACGGCGGCCCGGACATCCTGCGTGGCTGCGCCATCGCCGCGGAGCGCGCCGAGATCACCGTGGTGGTGGGCCCCAACGGCGCCGGCAAGTCGACGGCCATGCGGGCGCTCTTCGGCATGCTGAACCTTCGTTCGGGAACGGTGCGCCTGGACGGCGAGGACATCACCGCGCTGGCGCCCCAGGCCCGGGCCCACAAGGGCATGGGATTCGTGCCGCAGACGGACAACGTGTTCCGCTCCATGACCGTCCAGGAGAACCTGGAGATGGGAGCGTTCGTCCGGGACGACGACATCTCGGGCACCCTGGACGAGGTCTACGGCCTGTTCCCGGCCCTTAGGGACAGGCGCCGGCAGCCCGCCGGCGAGCTGTCCGGCGGCCAGCGCCAGCAGGTGGCCATCGGCCGCGCGCTGATGAACCGGCCCCGGGTGCTCATGCTCGACGAGCCCAGCGCCGGCGTGTCGCCCATCGTCACCCACGAGCTGTTCGAGCGCATCCTGGACATCGCCCGAAGCGGCGTCGCCGTCCTCATCGTGGAGCAGAACGCGCGGCAGGCGCTGGAACTGGCGGACAAGGGCTACGTGCTGGTGCAGGGCCGCAACCGCTTTACCGGAACCGGGCGGATGCTTCTGGCCAACCCCGATGTCCGGAAGTCGTTTCTCGGAGGATGACGGTTGGAAGACGTCGTCAACGCGGTCGTGCTCGTCACCAACTTCCTGGTGGTGCCCGCCACCGCCTACGGGTGCCAGCTGGCCCTGGGCGCGCTGGGCGTGACCCTGGTGTACGGCGTCCTGCGCTTCTCCAACTTCGCCCAGGGCGAGACCATGTCGTTCGGCGCCATGGTCACGATCCTGTTCACCTGGCTGTTGCAGTCCTGGGGGATCGGCCTCGGGCCGTTGCCCACGGCGCTGCTGGCGCTGCCCGTGGGGATGGCGGTGACCGGCGGCCTCTGCCTTGTGACGGACCGGTGGGTCTTCCGCTTCTACCGCCGCACCAGGGCGGCGCCGGTGATCCTGCTGGTGGTGTCCGTGGGGGTCATGTTCGTCATCAACGGCCTCATACGCTTCGTCATCGGCCCCGACGACCGGGTCTTCACCGACTGCACCCGCTTTCTGCTCACGGTGCGGGAGTTCAAGGCCTTCACCGGGCTGTCGGAGGGGCTTGCCATCAAGACCACCCAGACCCTCAGCGTGGTGGTGGCGGTGGTGCTGGTGGCGGCGCTCTTCTGGTTCCTCGAGAAGACGCGCACGGGCAAGTCCATGCGCGCCTATTCGGACAACGAGGACCTGGCGCTGCTGTCGGGGGTGAGCCCGGAGAAGGTGGTGGCGGTCACGTGGCTGATCGTCGGCGCCCTGGCGGCGGTGGCGGGGACCCTCTACGGCCTCGACAAGAGCTACAAGCCGTTCACGTTCCTGGCGCTGCTCCTGCCCATCTTCGCCGCTGCCATCATCGGCGGCCTGGGCAATCCGCTGGGGGCCATCGTGGGAGGCTTCGTGGTGGCCTTCTCCGAGGTGTTTCTCACGTATCCGTACCGGAAGTTCCTGGCCTATCTCGGGCCGGAGGGCTGGCGGCCGGACGGCCTGATGCAGTTCCTCTCCACCGACTACAAGTTCGCCGTGTCCTTCTTCATCCTGGTGGTGGTGCTGCTGGTGAAGCCCACCGGGGTCTTCAGCGGGAAGTCGTCATGAGCGACGGTGTCGAGCCCTTGTCCGTCCGCCTCGGCCGGATGCTGCGGCGTCCCGGCAGGACGGCCCTGTTCGCCGCCATGGCGGCGCTCATCTGTCTCGTGGGCCTGGCCCAGAGCTGGTCGCTGGCGCTCGCCATCCTGAACCTGTGCCTGATCTCGGCCATCATGACCCTGGGGGTGAACATCCAATGGGGCTACGCGGGGCTGTTCAACGCCGGCGTCATGGGCTTCGCCGCCCTGGGCGGACTGGCGGGCGTGTTGGTCTCCATGCCGCCGGTGACCGCGGCGTGGCGGGCGGGGGGCGCGGGGGTCGTGCTGGCCCTCGCGGCGGCGGCGCTTGCGATCGTGGCCTCGGTGCTCGTCTACCGACGGATCCGCCACCCGGGTTACCGGAAGGCGGCCGTGGCGCTGGTGGTGGCCGTCGGCTACTTCGGCGCCCGGGCACTGTTCGAGCCCGCGGTGCGCGCCATCGAGGCGGTGGAGCCATCCGTCACCGGCTATCTCGGCGGCTTCGGCCTTCCCATCGTCCTCTCCTGGTTCGTGGGCGGCGCGCTGGCGGCGGGCGCGGCCTGGGCGGCGGGCAAGATCAGCCTGGGCCTGCGCGCCGACTATCTCGCCATCGCGACCCTGGGCATCTCCGAGATCATCGTCGCCTTCCTCAAGTACGAGGAATGGCTCTCGCGGGGCGTCAAGAACGTCACCGGCCTGCCCCGCCCGGTCCCCTACGAGGTGGACCTGCAGAACGCCGTGTGGTTCCAGGAGTGGGCGGCGAGCCTCGGGGTGTCGCAGGTGGACCTGTCCTCCATCGTGGTGAAGCTCTGCTACGCGGGCCTCTTCACGCTGGTGCTGGTGGTGCTGATGTGGCTTTTCGAGGCGGCGCTGCGGGCGCCTTGGGGGCGGATGATGCGGGCCATCCGCGACAACGAGACCGCCGCCGAGGCCATGGGCAAGGATGTGACCGCCCGCCACCTGCAGGTCTTCGTGCTCGGCTCGGCGGTGATCGGCATCGCCGGCGCCATGCTGGCGACCCTGGACGGCCAGTTCACGCCCACGACGTACCACCCGCTGCGCTTTACCTTCCTCATCTGGGTCATGGTCATCGTCGGCGGCTCCGGCAACAACTGGGGCGCCGTCCTGGGCGGCTTCGTGGTCTGGTACGTCTGGGTGGAAGCCGAGCCCATGGGCTTGTGGCTGATGGATTTCATCACCTCGCCGCTGTCCGCGGACAGCCCCGTCCGGAGCCATCTCATGGAGAGCGCCGCCCACATGCGCCTTGTGGTCATGGGGCTGGTGCTGCTGCTGGTCCTGCGCTTCGCGCCCCGTGGCCTGATACCGGAAGAACGGCGCTAGTAGATCCGCGCCTTTGCGCAGACCAAAAAAAGTTCTTGACCCCAATGGCCCTGGTGGCGTATAGATTCATAATAACTTAGTTAATAAAGCTGAGAACTCAGTTATTGCAAAAAGAGTTGTGTCTGTTCTTGGACGGTGTTAGGATTTTCTCAAGCCGCTGAAAGGAGGCAGCTATGAAACACAGATTTACGTTACTCATGGCGATGGTTTTCGCGGGCCTGTTCGCCCTGGCGACGAGCATATCCGCCCAGACCATCAAGATCGGCCTCAACGTCCCGCTGACCGGCGACATTCCGAAGGTCGGCGAGGGCTCCAAGTTCGCGGCCGAGATGTGGCTCGAGGACATCAAGGCCGCCGGCGGTCTCGAGGTCGGGGGCAAGAAACATCCGGTGGAGATCGTCATCGAGGACAACGAGTCCAAGGCCGAGTCCGCGGTCAAGGCGGCCACCAAGTTGATCACCGAGGACGAGGTGTTGGCCATCGTCGGTCCGCAGTCCTCCAAGCAGGCGGTTCCCGCGGGCGGCGTGGCCCAGGATCGCGCAACCCCGATGATCAGTCCCTGGTCCACCAACCCCAACACCACCAAGGACCGCCCCTACGTCTTCCGCGCGCCGTTCCTGGATCCGTTCCAGGGGCCGGTGCTGGCGAACTTCATCACCAACGAGTTCAAGTTCACCAAGGCCGCGGTTCTTTACGACGTCGCCAGCGACTATCCCAAGGGCTTGGCCGAGTTCTTCAAGGGGGCTTGGGAGAAGCTCCACGGCGCGGGCTCGGTGGTAGCCTTCGAGAGCTTCACCACCAAGGACGCCGACTTCAGCTCTCAGCTCACCAAGATCCGTAACTCGGGCGCCCAGGTGCTGTTCACGCCGCAGTACTACAACGAGGTGGCGTTGATCGTGCAGCAGGCGCGTCAGCTCGGCGTTAAGGGCCCCATCGTGGGGAGCGACAGTTGGGGTTCCGCGGAAACCGTGAAGCTGTGCGGCAAGGACTGCAACGGGTCGTTTTTCAGCACCCACTACGCCGCCAAGGGCGCCACCGGGGCCACCAAGGCGTTCATCGACCGCTACAACAAGAAGTACGGCTACGTGCCCGACGACGTGGGCGCGCTCACTTGGGACTCGCTGCGCATCGTCGAGCACGCCATCAAGGCGACCGGCGGCCTTACCGGCGACATCAAGAAGGACCGTGAGAACGTCAAGAACGCCTTGGCCGGGATCAAGAAGTTCGCAGGAATCACCGGGGACATGGCCTTCACCGCCGAAGGCGATCCCGTCAAGTGCGCGGTCGTCGTGCGCATCAGCGACCAGGGCGAGTTCGAGTTCTACAAGTCCGTTTGCCCGTAAGCCCGACGCCTGGACCGCCGCGCGACCAATGATCCCGGTTGCGCGGCGGTTCCCTACCGCATAGCGGCCGGGTATTGTATTGACTTTGAGAAGGCGGGCCGGGACAGGAGGTCCCGGTGCGCCTTTCTCAAGGGGACCGTGCGGGAAGAGACGGTAAGGCATGTCGCTTTTTCTGCAAAACCTGGTCAACGCCCTGCAGTGGGGGAGCTTCTACGCTCTCATCGCCTTGGGCTACTCCATGGTCTACAGCATCCTGATGCTGTTCAACTTCGCCCACGGCGACATCTTCATGGTGGGTGCCTATATCGGCGTGGGCGTCGCCTTCGTCCTGATCGCCATGGCTGCTCAGGGCGCCCTTGCACTGCCCCCCTGGTTGATTCTGATCCTCACCATCCTGTTCGCCATGGTGCTGACGTCGTTCGTCGGCATGCTCGTCGAACGCATCGGTTACCGGCCCCTGCGGGCCGCGCCGCGCGCTTCCGCCGCCATCACCGGCCTCATGATCGGCATCATCCTGGAAACCGGCAACCTGGCCCTGCTCGGCGCACAGCGGATACGCTTCCCGTCCCTGATCGATACCCAGGTCTACGAGGTGGCGGGCGTCTTCATCACCAACACGAAGATCATTATCGTGGTCGTAGCCTTGCTCCTCGCTACGGGCATGCACTTTTTCGTGCACAAGACCAAGTGGGGCCTGGCCATGCGCGCCATGGCCTTCGACTACGTCGCCGTGCCGTTGATGGGGGTCTCCGTCAACGGCATCGCCGCGCTCACCTTCGCGCTGGGCTCGGCGCTGGCCGCGGCGGCCGGCATCCTTTACGCTCTCGCCTACCCCGTGCTCGATCCGTACATGGGCATCCTGTTCGGCTGGAAGGCCTTCGTGGCGGCGATACTCGGCGGCCGGGGCTCGGTCATGGGGGCGACCCTGGCGGGCTTCCTGCTCGGTTTCATCGAGATCTTCGTGGCCATGATCTTTCCCTCGACGCTGCGCGACCTGATCGCTTACTCCATCGTGCTGTTGATCCTGATCGTCCGCCCGCACGGCTTCTTCGGAGAGCCCTACAGCGCGCGCCTGAGGCTCTGATGTCCGGTCCCGTGAGATTGCACGGCAAATAGCCAGTTCGGCGGTAACCTTGACCATGGACGCGGCTGCGACCATACGCGGATTCTCACGGGTCCCCCTCCTCGGGTGGCTGGTCGGCGCGTTCGTCGCGGTGGTGCTGGAGATCGTGGTGGGAACACCCCTGGCGCTCTCGCTGGGCTTGCCCAAGATCCCGGTCCTGTTCGGCGTGGTGACCGCGCTGAAAAGCCCCCTGCTGTTTCCCGGCGCGGCGGTGTACGTGCTGCTGGTCTACGCCGTGCCCATCGCGGTCATCGCCCGATTCACCACCGGTCTTGCCAACTGGACCGCGGGCCGGTTGCTGGCCTTTCCCCTGGTGGTGTCCGCGGCCGTGCATCTCGGCCTTTTCTACATCACCCTCGAGATGTGGTCCGGCCTGAGCGACTACCGCGACCTGGTGCTGCGCTTCACCCTGATCGCGGTGATGGTGACCCTGAGCCTCAACGTGATCAACGGCTACATGGGCGAGTTCTCGTGCTCTCACCCCGGGTTCATGGCGGTGGGAGCCTACGTCGCCTCGGTCCTCAGCGTCGACCTGTTCACCAAGCACCGCGTGTTCGGCGAGGCGTTGCTGCCGCCTGCCTTGGGACCGTTCCTGTTTCCGGTGGTTCTCATCATCGCCGGCCTCGTGGCGGCGGTGAGTGCGCTGGTAGTGGCCATTCCCTCGTTCCGGACCCGGGGCGACTATCTCGCCATCATCTCGCTGGCGTTCATGTTCATCGTCAAGAGCCTGATCGAGAACCTGGAGATCGTGGGAGGCGCCCGCGGGCTGGGGGGGCAGCCGGACTGGGCGGGATTGCCCACCGTGTTCCTGTGGACGGTGGGGTGCGTCTGGGTGATCAACAACTTCGTCCGTTCGACCCTCGGCAAGGCGGTCAACGCGGTGCGGGACAACGAGATGGCCGCCACCGCCATGACCGTCAACACACGCTACACCAAGATGGTGGGCTTTCTTTTCGCCGCCTTCTGGGCCGGGGTGGCCGGCGGCCTCTTCGCCCACGTGCTTCGATATGTAAACCCGGGAACCTTCGGCATCCAGAAGCTGGCGGAGGTGTTGGCGATGGTCTACTTCGGCGGGTTGAACTCGGTCTACGGCTCCATAATCGGCGCCGTTGGCATCAGTCTCCTCGGCGAGGCGCTGCGGCCGCTCGAGATATTCAAGTGGATCATCATCCCGCTGCTGCTGATCCTCGTGATGATCTACCGGCCCACGGGCCTGGTGGCCTTCAAGGAGTTCGATCCCGGGACTATACTCAAACCGAAATCCGACCCTGAAAGGGAGCGCGATGCCCTTCCTCAAGGTTGACAACATCACGCACCAGTTCGGCGGCCTGCGGGCGGTGCACGACTATGAGCTGTCCATCGAGCCGGGCCAGATACGCGGGCTCATCGGACCCAACGGCGCGGGCAAGACCACCATCTTCAACCTGATCACCGGCATCTACACGCCCACGCACGGACACATCTACCTCGACGGCGAGAGGATCAGCGGCCTTCCGCCCCACCGCATCGCCTCCAAGGGCATCGGCAGGACCTTCCAGAACCTGCTGCTGTGGCGGCACATGAACGTCCTGGAGCACGTCAAGATGGCGCGCTACTCCAGGATCGGTTACGGTCTCCT
>JAJDTQ010000268.1 GCA_022827045.1 Candidatus Binatia bacterium | reverse complement strand
GCCGTGCGTGCTAAAATGAGGACGCTAAGAGAGAGAGGGTAGTACCGCCACCGGGACACAAGAGCCTTTGGTGTTTCACGATGAAGGCGAAGCTCATCGGGAAACAGTCTCTCATGCTGCGGAAAGGGTCATTTCGGGCCGTTTTTCCGGCCCGAAATTCCCGCAGCGGGGGGTAGATCGAGCCACTATCTTGAGTATGGAGTGATTACAGGTGCATGCCGATCTTCCGTGAACACGGTTCATCGTTCACGGAACCGAAGGATTCACCGGGTGTTCCCGGTAGAGGAGAGGGCCGGCAGGGCGGACTTCCTCTGGATAGCGAGCAAAAGAAAAGGGCCGACGCGCGAGGCGCCGGCCCATGAAGCGCTCAAAATGGAATGTCTTCGCCCACTACGCCCGCAGTGGCCACCACGTCCGCCGTCTCGGCGTGCGCGCCGTTTCCGTTGCCATTGCCGTTCACCTTGTCGAGAAACTGCACGCGCCCGCCCGGCGCGATGAGAATCTCGGTCGAGAACCGGTCCGAATCCTCCTCGTCCTTCTTCCAGCGGCGGGTCTGGAGCTTGCCCGCCACGTAGACCAGGCGGCCCTTCTTCGCGTGCTTTTCGAACATATCCACCAGGCCGGGCTGGAAGGTCACGACCCGGTGCCACTCGGTCTTGTCCACCCGCTCGCCGGACTGCTTGTCGACGTAGCCCTCGTCGGTGGCGATGGAAAGATTCGCGACGCGCCCGCCGCTGGTCAGGTGGTTGATGGTGACGTCGGCGCCGAGACGCCCGATCAGTTCCGCTCTGTTGAGTCCGAATGCCATGATGATTCTCCTTCGTGGTGTGAGTGTGAAAAAGTGTTGGGAAGGAGAGAGCCTTTCTCTCCAACCCCCGGTTCGCCCTACACGCTACAAAACTCCTCCGCCTCGCCTTGCGCCTCTTCGCGGATCTTCCTGATCGCGTACACGTCGAGTCCGAGTTCTGCGAGCAACTCGTCCGTGGTGGGAACGTCGACGTCGAAGTCGTTCTCGTACATGGTCAAGCCTCCTCTCGGGTTGTCCCCGGCGGCGGGAGCTGGAGACCGTCTCCCTCTCCCCTGCCGGGCCTTTGCCCGGCTCCCCGCTTCGCTCTGCCTCTTGGGAGGAGGGGCGCGACCGGTGACGGACCTCCCCCCGGACCGTGGGTGGCCGCCGTCCGTTTTCAGCGGCATCCCGGTGGTGCATAGTGCGCGTGCGAACCACCGCCCTTACCGGGATGGAACGAATGAGGAAGCTTGAAGTCGTCGCTCACCTGGCCTCTGAGACGGACCTGAGCCGCGCGGCCGCGGGAAGGGCGCTCGACGCCATGCTGTCGGCCATCGGCGAGGCGCTTGCGCGCGATGAGGCCGTCGCCATTGCGGCTTCGAATACGCCGGTCTTCAGGGCGGGCAAGGCGCTTAGGGACGCCGTGGGCTAGCCCGTTTTCCAGGTGCCGTCCTGTGCTCCCGGCGAGAAGCGATCAGGACGGCTTCGGGCCGGCCGTGCAGCAGGGCGGCGCTATCCCTGTGCCGCCCCCCGCCAGACGTATACAGGCCGGCTGCAAGTGCAGGCGTGGCCGCCGGCCCTCAGACCCATGCAGTGAGAGTCGACATGAGGGGCTCATCCACCACGACCTCGATTTCATCGCGGGAGAGTTTCTCGAATGCGAGGCACATGGCTACCTCTTCCCATGAGTCGAGGGGCCCGTGCTCCACACCCGTTTTGAGTTCGACTATGGTGAAGCGCGGCGGATAGAGGGGCATTCCCTTGTGCTCGCTCGAGGAGTGGTATGACCGCACTGCGCACGGGACGCACCTGGCGGCTCCATCGGTAGGTGACTGGCAGTCCACACAAAGCGAGCGTGCCCGCCTGTCGCGATAGCGTTTCCTGCTCGCGGCGTTCTTGCGCGGACGGCGTTTTGCGTCCCTTGCGGCGCACGAAGCGCACGTCGAAGCCCCCGCGGAAACTTCTCTTCCGCATCTGCCGCAAAGCCCGGAGGATCTCCTTTTTTCGTAGAGTTTCCTCTCCGCCGCCCGCCGCGATTCACGACAGGGGTCGCAAAGGGCGCCGTCCTCGACGGACTCGCGTCCGCAGCGCGGGCACAAGCCGGCCTCCACCCGCTCGCGCCTGCACTTCCTCGCCCTCTCCCGCGCCATGCGCCGGCGGCTCTCGGGGTTCCTCCCCCCGTAGGGATCCCCGGCAGCTTTTCGCCTTTCGTAGCGGGCGCGCTCGGACTCGCGGCTTCTTTCGAGGCAGACCTCGCAAAGACTTCGCCCGGACGCAGGACATCCGCGTCCGCATTTGATGCAAAGGCCCTGCGCGCGCCGTTCGGCGACGCGCCTCCTGTGGCGTTCGCGATCGAACTTGCGCCTCGTTTCCGGGTCCTTATGTGGCATCCCGTCTCCCTCCTTCGGGTGGATGACATCCGTGCGACTCATCACCGGCACAGCATTCGGGCCCAGACGAGGTGCTCGCCCCACAGCTGAAGCCCGCTGCCGGGGATGCGAAGCCCCGTGCAGACGATGAGTTCGTCCCTGGCGGGCCGCATCTCGCGCACCGCCTTCCTGGAAGCGGTAACGCGCCTCCCCCGCCGCGCCCCGTTCTTCGGCTCTTCCGGGGGAAGGGGCCTGATGCTGCCGTCGGCGGATTTGTAGCGCTTCACTTCGTAGCGCTCGTCCGCCAGGCCGCGGCCTGAGAGATGGATGAGGAAGGTGTCCGCTTCTCTTCGGGGTCTACGCATCGCGCGCCTCCTTGGGTGGGTGGATGATGGCGGCGGAGGCGAGCCTCTCGCGGACTCTCCCCCCGCCGCCCTCTCCCGGCCCGGCCTCGGCCTCTTCCGGATGCGGCGCGCTTCATGCTTGCGAGCAGGATTGTTTTATGTATGATTAGCGAGATTTGGGTATTTTTTGGGCCCCATATCATTTGCCGGGGCCAAGGGTTTTTTATGGAAACGGAATCGGACGTGCGCACAATGCTGAAGAGACTCGCCGGCGCGGTATCCGCCCGGATGCCGGTCTGGGCTGGCTGTTCCGGAAAAAACTGCGAATCGGCGCTTGACAAATACGGAAGTGGATTTTTCCGTTATCATCGCCGGGTCGCCGGGTCGCCGGGTCGCCGGGTCGCCGGGTCGCCGGGTCGCCGGGTCGCCGGGTCGCCGGTTCGCCGTGAGTCTGGCCGGCGCACGGCGGCGCTGCCTCCGCCTTCTCCCGATCCGGCCTGAGTCTTCCCGTTACGTTGAAGCGCGCCGGTTGCGCCGCGGGTTGCTTGCCGCCCTGGTGTCCCTGTTGTTGCTGGCGGGCCTGGCGCCGGGGGCGTCGGCCCAGAACGGACTCTGCGGTTCCCCCACCCCGGTCCCCACGGGCACAGCCCCGCCCGTCGCCATCGAAACCGCCACGGTCTTCGAGTTCACGCAACAGCACTTCACCGTCCCGACAAGCGGACCGGGCACGGCCACCGTCACGGTTCGCAAGACCGGCGCCGGCGCCGAATCGGTGGACTACGAGACCGCGGACGATACGCTCACCGCGCCCGGGGGCTACACCCATACGGCGGGCACCCTGCACTTCGCTTCGGGAGAGACCGCGAAGAGCTTCACCGTCCCGGTCAGCGGCGAGAGCGGAAGGTTCCGCGTGTTCCTGTCGAACGCGAGCGGGGGAGCGGCTGCCTGCCACTATTCCCAACGTCCGTGGGGCAGCACTGTCAACGTGGTTTTCGCACGGCCCCCGGGCCTGTCGCTGTCGCGCTCCAGACTGAACATGGCGGAGAACGGGAGCGCCAGCTACACGGTGAAGCTCAACACCTGGCCGATCGGCGGCGACGTGACGGTGACGGTGGGCGGCACGTCGGGCACGGACGTGACGGTGGACACCGACCCCGGCATGGCCGGCAACCAGAACACGCTGACCTTCCCCGCGGAGAAGCACTCCTGGTACAGGCCTCAGACCGTGAGGGTCCGCGCGGGCGACGACATCGACACGGTCTGGGACCGCGTGACGCTGACGCACACCGCCTCGGGCGCGAACTACGGTTCCGTCACCAGGGACCTTCCCGTGGTGGTGGACGACGACGACGATGACGTGCCCATCGTCCAGTTCGCGCAGGCCGCCTTCGACACGGGTGAAGGCATCTCGGCCACCATTCGGGTCCGGAGGGTCGGCACCGGTGCCGTCACGGTGGACTATGCGACCTCTGACGGCACGGCCACCGCGCCCGGCGACTACACCGCTGCCTCGGGCACCCTGAGCTTCGCGGCGGGGGAGACGGAGAAGACCATCACGATTCCGATCATCGACGACAACGCCACCGATCTCGGCAGGCGGGAGAGTAACGAGGCGTTCACCGTCACCCTGTCGAACCCGAGCGGGGTGGCCCTCGGTTCGCAAAGCACCGCGACGGTGAAGATCAACCGGCCCGGCTTCACGTTCACGTCCACTGACTATTTCGTGCGGGAAGACCGGGGCCCGGCCGTCATCACGGTGCGGAAGACCGGTCCCGGCGTTGGCTGGGTCGAGTATCTGACCACTCTGGGTGGCGGCATTATCTTCACCAGGCCGACCGCCGATCCGCCCGACGACCGTCCCATCGTCGAGGGCGCCCTGACGTTCGCGGCGGACGAGACGGAGAAGTCCTTCACCGTGCTGATCGTCAACGACGGCGTGAACGAGCCCGACGAGCAATTCGGCGTCGCCCTGCGGTACCTGGCGCCTAACGTCAATGTTTTGGGGGTGAATCGGGCTCGGGTGACAATAGAGAATTATCCTCCGGCGCCCGTCCTCGGATTCAAGTCCCAGGAGTCTGCTCTTCACTCGATTGACGTACAGGAAAACGCAGGGTCGGCCACGTTCACGGTCGTGAAGACCGGCGGCGCGACCTCGCAGACCGTCACCGTGGACTACAGGACCGTTTCGGCTGGTACCCCGGGGCCAAGAACTGCCACTGCGCCCGGCGACTACACCGAAACTTCGGGCACCCTGACCTTCGCCCCGTCGGAGACGGAAAAGACCATCACCATTCCGATCATGGACGACGACATCAATGAGAACAGGGAGCAGTTTTTTGTCTACCTGCAAAACCCGACCGGAGCGGTTTTCAACCGTGAATTTTTGGTTCTTGGTAATTTACTTGTAGGCGCCGTAAACCTGATTGACGACGATCCCCTTCCCGTCATCGGGTTCGCGCGCGCCGTCCACACCGTGCACGAGGGCGACGGCACGGCCGCGATCACGGTCACGAAGACCGGCGCGACCGCTCGCCTCGTCAGAGTGAACTATGCAACCGCCGACGCTACGGCCACCGCGCCCGACGACTACACCGAAACCTCGGGCACCCTGGAGTTCGCCCCGTCGGAGACGGAGAAGACGATTACGGTGCCGCTCGCCGGCGACGGCGTGACGGAAGACCCCGAGACTTTCTCCGTAACTCTCTCGAACCCGTGGAGGGCGACGCTCGGCAGAAGCCTGACCTACCTGCTCGTAAACGACGGCGACGCCCCGACGAGCGCGCAGCGCGTCTTCACGCCGCCTGCGGTGACGATCTCGGCGGACGCGGCCTCGGTGACGGAGGGCGGCAGCGCGACCTTCACGGTGACGGCGGACCCGGCGCCGGGTCTCGACCTGCCGGTGAAGGTGCGGGTGGCCGGGGAGATGGGCGAGGGCCTGTATTACATCGGCATCGCGGACACGCACACGGTGACGATCCCGGCGGGGGAGACCTCGGCGACGCTGACGGTGACGGCGATGTCGGACGAGGTGGAGCGCGCGGACGGGACGATGCAGGGAAGCGTCAGCCCGGGAGACATGTACACGGTCGGGAGTCCGTCCTCGGTGAGCCTGGCGCTGATCGACGACGACGGCGCGCAGGACGGAACGCAGGCGGCGCAGGCCCAGACCCGGACCCCGGCGATCGACCCGGACCTGGTGGCGCAGGTGCGCGCGCTTGCCGCCCAGGTACAGCACGGCGCGGCGCACGTGAAGCGCTGGCGCCGGGTGCTGATCGGGTTCGGGCTGGAGACGTATGCGGGACTGACGGCGATGACGGCAAGCGAGGCGCAGGAGAACGCGGAGCGGCACAGCAACCCGCTGTGGCCGAAGATCGCGAAGGTGCTGGCGAAGCTTGAGGCGGCGCCCGGCGGACAGGAGACGCCGCCCGCGGTCGTGCCCGCGGTGACGGTGGCTGCCGGAAGCGCGGTCACGGAAGGCGGCGATGCGGTCTTCACCTTGACGGCAAGCCCGGCGCCGTCGGTGCCGCTGGCAGTGAGCGTGAGCGTTGCAACCGAGGGCGCGTATGGCGTGACGGCGGGCAGCCGGACGGTGACGATTCCTAAGACGGGCAGCGCGACGCTGGCGCTGGCGACGGCGGACGACGCCGCGGACGAACCGGACGGCTCGGTGAGCGTGACGGTCGCGGACGGCACGGGCTACACGGCGGGCTCGCCCGCCTCGGGAACGGTCGCGGTGCGCGACGACGACCTGCCGCCGCCTGTGGTCTCGGTTGCGGCGGATACGGCTTCCATTACCGAGGGCGGCGATGCGGCCTTCACGGTGACGGCGGACCGGACGGTGGGCGCAGACCTGACGGTGCGGCTCACGGTCGCGGAGACCGGGGGCGGCGATCATGTGGGGGCGGACAACGAGGGCGCGGCCGCGGTGACCTTCCTGAAGGGCGAGACGGAGGCGGCCTTCACCGTCGCGACGGTGGACGATGCGGCGGACGAGCCGGACGGCACGGTCACGGTGTCGCTGTCGGCGGGCGCGGGTTATGTCGTGGCGTCGCCGCCGGGCCACGCGGCCTCGGTGACGGTGGCCGACAACGACGCGGCGGCGCTGCCGGTGCTCTCGGTGGCCGATGCGACGGCGCGGGAGGGCGTCGACTGGATGATGACCTTCACGGTGCGTCTGTCGGCGTCGGCGGCGCGGGCGGTGGAGGTGCTCGCGAACACGCGGGATGTGTCGACGGAGGAGGAGCGGGACTACTGGCCGCTGGAGGAGGATCACAGGCTGCGCTTCGCCGCAGGGGAGACCGCGAAGCAGGTCCAGGTGCTGATCTACGACGACAGCCACAACGAGGACCCGGAGACGTTCGAGCTGGTCCTGTCGGAGGCGGTGGGCGCTGAGATCGGGGACGGGGTTGCGGTGGGAACCATCGTCAACGACGACCCGATGCCGGCGGCGTACCTGGCGCGCTTCGGGCGCACGGTGGCGGAGCAGGCGCTCGACGCCGTTGCGGGGCGCATGGCCGCCCCGCGCACGCCGGGCATGGAGGGCTCGGTTGCCGGGCACGCGCTGTCGTTCGGAGCCTCGGGCAATGATGCGCCGGCGCTCGCCGGCCCCGACGCCCCGGTCCATGGACAGGTCCCCGGGACGGGCTTCGGCGGCGAGCCGCACCCGCGCCTGATAACGACGCGGGAGTTGCTGCTCGGCAGCAGCTTTACGCAGACGGGGGAGAAGGACGCCTCGGGCGGCAGCTTCGCCTTCTGGGGCCGGGCGTCGCAGGGCGGCTTCGACGGTGTGGAACGCGGCGACGGGACGGACGTGAGACTCGACGGCGCGGTCACGACCGGCATGCTCGGCGCTGACTACGCTCGGGGGAACTGGCTGGTCGGACTCGCGCTGGCGCGCAGTTCGGCCGACGGCGATTACGCCGCCCCGGGAGGCGCCGGGGAGGAGCCGGGTGCGGGCGACGGGGAGGTGGAGTCCTCGCTGACGGCGGCGATCCCCTATGCGGCGCTCGAGGTGTCGGAGCGCCTGAAGCTCTGGGGCGCCGCGGGCTACGGGTCGGGCGAGGTGACGCTCAAGACCGCGTCCGGCGACCACCACGAGGCGGACACGACGTGGTCCATGGCGGCGGCGGGGCTCAGGGGCGGTCTTCTGAAGCCCGGGGAGGAGGGCTTCGGCCTCGCCCTTCTCGCCGACGCGCTGTGGACGCGGACGGATTCGGACAAGACGCGCGAGCTGGTGGCGTCTGCGTCCGAGGTGAACCGGCTCCGGCTGGGGATCGAGGGGAGCCGCGCGTTCGCGCTTAAGGGAGGCGGCAGCGTCAAGCCGAGGGTCGAGCTCGGCCTGCGCCACGACGGCGGCGACGCCGAGACGGGCTTCGGCGTCGAGGTGGGCGGGGGCGTAACGCTCACTTCCGAGCGGCTGGGCCTCGTGCTGGACCTCTCGGGCCGTGCGCTCCTGGCGCACGAGGCGGAGGACTTCCGCGACCGGGGCGTGTCGGTATCGCTGACGTTCGACCCTGCGCCCGGGACGAAACGGGGCGCTTCGTTCGCGCTCAGGCGCGACCTGGGGGGTTCGGCCTCAGGCGGGCTCGACGCGCTGTTCGCCGCCGGCCCGCTGTCGAAGCGCGCGGGCGGGGGGAGCGGCGGCTGGCGCGCGGAGGCGGCCTGGGGGCTGCCCGCCTTCGGCGGGCGCTTCACGGGTTCTCCCTTCCTCGCGTGGGGCTTCTCGGCGGGGGCGCGGGACTACGACTTGGGCTGGCGCCTCGAACCCGAAGCCTCCGGTGCGCCCGACCTCTCGCTCGCCGTAAAGGCTAAGCGGCGCGAGGCTACGGACGACACCACGGACCACGGCGTCGGGGTCGACCTCACCGCGCGCTGGTAGAATTCCCCGGGAGCGGCGGACGCCCTGTTCACCGGGCGTCCCCTCCCGCATCTCCATACGGGCCCGCTGCAAGGGTGAGACGCCGCAGTCGAGAGACCGAACGCCCGGCCGGGTCCGTTCGCAACGCGCCGAACCCCGCCAGGGAGACCGTGTTCCCGCTTGCGAGAGCGCCCCGGATGGCCTTGAGGAGCACATTCACCGCGCGCTCCGCCTCGGCCTTCGACAACGAGTCCGGCTCCGCGGCGCGGGCCGCGATATCAGGTTTCCTCATCATCGCCGTGAACCTGGTGCCGGCCTTGCTCACGGAGCCGAACGAGAGCCGTCTGCCGATCACAGGTCCGCTGGGGTATATCTGATTCTCCGGGTAAGCGACGGTCGTGGGCATAGGCTTCCATGGTTCAACGCTGCTATATGCAGTTTGGATTCGAGTGCAACCAGAGGCTCTGTCAGCCTCAGGAGTCATGCTTTGCAGCATTGCACGTTCCTGGTGGTGCGGATGCGTTCCCGTGAACATGCCGGGCCGTTGCGACAAAGCGCAGAATGCAGATAACATCGACAATCATCCGCTCTGGCCTTGGCCGGTTCGTTTGCGTTTACCGGGAAAGGGGAATTTTGATGAGGTGCGCTTTGGCGGCAGCCGCCGCTTATGCAGTGCTGGCGGTGATGATATCCCATGCCGGGCCTCTCGCGCCGGCCCCGCAGGTCATCGCCGAATACGACCGCAAGTTCATCGAGCGCTCGGGCGCCCAGACGCTCGAGGAACTGTTGGACACCGGCATCATCCGCTACTTTTTCACCGGGGGACGAGATCTGCTCGTCCTGGTGAACGGCAGACCCTACGCCACCACCGGCCATAATCTGGATTCCCTGCCGCTCTCGGCCGTGGAGCGCATCGAGGTTCTGAGAGGCGAGAGTCTGAGCACGCTGGGCGGCCACGCCGCCGTAAACGGCGCGTTCAATATCGTGCTCAGAAAGGACCTGGACGGCTTCGAGGTGCGTACGGTTACGCGGATGCCGAGCAAGGACGGTGGTGACGGCTGGCAGGGCAGCCTCTTCTGGGGCGGCGCGGTCGGCAAGGGAGGACGCATGACCATCGGCGTGGACGTGCTGGACCGTCAGGAAATCCTCGGAAAGGACCGGGAACACAGCCGCTCCGAGTGGGTCGAGGGTGGCAGCTTCAGCCAGGCCAAGAATATCAGCGTCGGCGGCAACACCGTCTATGTCTCCCGGAAAGACGACCAGGGAGAATTCGTCGGCTTAAGGTCATTGCCACTGGGGGACTGCGACCCGTCGCTAGGCTATGCCGGCCCGCTCAGCAATCCGCCCGGTATCCGCACGGGCGACGAGGGCTGTGGTTACGCCTATGGAAACATCTGGTGGGACACACCCAGCTATGAGCAGAAGAGCGCCGTCCTGAACCTGGAGCATCCGCTCGGA
>JAJDTQ010000021.1 GCA_022827045.1 Candidatus Binatia bacterium | reverse complement strand
CTTGTCGGCCGGCTCCAGGTCGGGGTTGTCGGCAATGTCGTCGATGGCCCTGGCGTAGGCGTAGAAGGTCGCGACGTGCGGCCGCAGGCGCGCCGGCAGCAGCCAGGATCCGACGGGAAAGTTCTCGTCTGCCGCGGCCTTGCCGGACGGCGTCTCTATGGCGACGGACTCGGCCATGGGGTACTCATGGGTGGGTGGCGTGCTTGAAGACAGGCTATCATGAAAGCGGCGTTCACCGCCATACGGCGGGTCGCCGCGGCGCGGCTGCCAAATCCGAATGGCTCGTGTTATGCGTGCGCTAGCGTTGAGCCCCTGATGATGACTCGAATCGCACTGATGGCCGCCCTGGTGCTGCTGGCCGTGGGCGGCAGTCCGGCCGAGGAAAAGAGGGTCCGCGTCTACAACTGGACCGACTATATCGACAAGGAGATCCTCGTCGAGTTCGAGGCCGAGACCGGCATCGAGGTCGTGTACGACGTATTCGACTCCAATCGCACCCTCGAAGCCAGACTGCTGGCCGGAAACAGCGGCTACGACGTGGTGGTGCCCAGCGGCGCCTTCCTCGCGCGACAGATCCAGGCGGGCCTGTTCCGGCCGCTGGACAAGAGCCGGCTCTCCAACCTCCGTCACATGGACGAAGCCGTCGCGGCGAGGGTCCGGCAATGGGATCCGGGAAACCGCCACGCGGTGACCTACCTGTGGGGCACCACGGGCATCGGTTTCAACGAGGCCAAGGTCGCGGCCCGAGACCCGCGTGCGCCCACGGGCTCCTGGCGCATGCTGTTCGACCCGGAGGTGGTCGGGAAGTTCGCCGATTGCGGCGTCTATCTCCTGGACGAACCGGGAGAGGTGATCCCGGCCGTCCTGAACCTTCTCGGACTCGACCCCGCAAGCCACGACGTGGCCGTCATCGCGAGAGCCGAGCCCGTGCTGAGGACGATCCGGCCCCACATCCGCGGCTTTCACAACACCGCGCAGTTGGACGGCCTGGCGGACGGAAGCATCTGCCTGGCCATGGGTTGGTCCGGCGACATGCTGCAGGCGCGGGAGCGCGCGGGTGAGGCCGGAAAGGACGCGCGGATCGCCTATGTGATACCGGGCGAAGGCGCGCAGATGTGGTTCGACATGATGGCGATCCCGGCCGACGCCCCCCATCCCGACAACGCCCATCGCTTCATGGACTACCTCATGCGCCCGGAGGTGATCGCCAAGGCTTCCAACCACGTGTTCTATGCCAACGGCAACGCGGCGGCGACGCCCCACTTGAGCCGCGAGTTGTTGGAGGATCCCGGAATCTACCCGCCGCCGGCCGTGAGGGAGAGGCTCTATGTGACCCACCCCTACCCGGCCGACACGCGACGTTTCGTGACCTCTTTATGGAGCCGGATCAAGGGTCGCCGATAGCCGCGACGGCCGGGGAGGCATGATGACAGACACGTCCACGGATCTCTTTCGTGTAACGCTTCTGGGCACCGGGGCGCCGCCGCCGGTGCTCGACCGGTTCGGACCGAGCACACTGGTGGAGGCGGGCGGCGAGAAGCTCCTGTTCGATGCCGGACGCGGAGCGCTGCAGCGGCTGCACCAGCTCGAAATCCCCTTCGGCGACATCACCGGCCTCTTCCTCACCCACCACCATTCCGACCACGTGGTGGGGTTCGCCGATCTCTGGCTCACCGGCTGGATCGGCCGTCCCTGGGGCAAACGCACCGTGCCCCTCAAGGTCTGGGGCCCCGACGGCACCAACCAGATGGCAGAGCACCTGCCGCTCGCCTTCGCCACCGACATCCGGGTCCGCAGCCACAGCTACAACGCGGACGGGGTGAAGCTCGAATCCACCGAGATCGAAGAAGGAGTCGTCTTCGAATCCGGCGGTGTCCGGGTCACCGCCTTCAAGGTCGACCACGGCGGCGAGCAGCTCGACGCCTACGGTTACCGCGTCGACTACAACGGCCGCTCGGCGGTCCTGTCCGGCGACACCACCTTCAACGAGAACCTCATCGCCCACTCCCAGAACCTCGATCTCCTGGTGCACGAGGTGACCCACGGCATGGGCGAAGGAGTGGAGCGCACCAACCTGGAACGGATCCGGCGGAACCACACCATCCCGGAAGATGCCGGCAAGGTGTTCGCGCGCACGACCCCCAAGCTGGCGGTCTACACGCATCTCCTGCTCTTCGGCGACGCCACGCCCGCCGACCTGGTCCCCGCCACGCGCGGCGCCTACGACGGGCCCCTGCTCGTGGGCGAGGACCTGATGCGGTTCGAGATCGGGGAAGAGGTGCGATGCGGCGGCCCTGCGGCTACCGCCGCGAAAAAGCCACACAGATAGCCCAGACAAGCGGAAGGAGATAATTTTGGCCGAGAAGCAATCGAACACGGGACCCAGGCGCATCCCCCTCACCGTCGCCAGCAACTACTACCCGTTCTTCGGCACGCTGATGAACGGGCGGCACCAGGCCTACGGCCTGGACATCCGCTGGCACTACGTGGACCCGCCCAACAAGCTGTTCCGGCAGGTGCTCAGGTCGCCCCGGTACGACGTCACCGAGCTTTCCCTGTCGAGCTACACCATGATGCGGGAACAGGGCTGGCGCGCCTACAAGGCGTTCCCGATCTTCACCTCCCGGCGGTTCCGGCATTCGGCCCTGTTCGTGCGGAAGGGCAGCAGGCTGGTGAGCGGGGAGCAGCTCAAGGGGAAGCGGGTGGGGGTGCCGGACTTCCACATGACCGCGGCGGTGTGGATCCGGGGCATGCTCCAGGAGGAGTACGGCGTCAAGCCGGAGGACATCCGCTGGTTCACGGGCCGGGTGGAGCGGGTCAAGCTGCCGCCGGCCATCGCCGAAAAGACGATGTACGTGGGCAAGGAGGCGCGGCTCTTCGACTGGTTGCTGGAGAAGAAGCTCGA
>JAJDTQ010000251.1 GCA_022827045.1 Candidatus Binatia bacterium | reverse complement strand
GGGTCGCCCTGCGCGGCGCGCGCTTCCTCCGTCTCGGCGAAGGGGAGGGCGCTGCCGACGATCCCCGCCATGACCTCGGAGTCCCGCCGCAGGTTCCAGCCCGCGTAGGTGGCCAGGGGCGCGGACACCTCCGGCACCCGCACGCCGGCGCTCTCGTTGCCGTCGGCGTCCACTGAAGGCACCAGGACCGGGTACTCCCGGGTCCTGTCCTCCACCGGGGGTTCGCTGGCGATGATGCCGTCCGCGAAGTCCGTTCCGCGGTCCAGGTAGTACAGGGCATGAGGGTCGGGACAGGCGCTTCCCGGGACCGCCGGGAACCCCTTCCGGAATGCGCCGCCGTTGACGAGCGTGTCGTCGGAGCGCCGCGGCACCCGGCTGTCGGGGGGCGCGACGCCGTCCGTCACCCACTCGTCCAGCGCGCTCAGCAGGGCGCGGAGCACCGGGTTGGCCGGCAGCGGGTTCAGCGGGTATCGCGGCACCCCGCCTTCCAGCGCGGCGGCCGCGTCGTTGTGCTGCAGGGACGAGAGCAGGTAGACGCGGGCGTCCTGGTGCTCCGGGAGGTCGTTGCCGCCGGGGTCCGTGTGCACCAGGGAGCCGCGCCGCTGCCAGTACTCGGTGGCGGTCTGGGTGTGGACGACCCGGGGGTCCGTCTCCGGCCGTTTCAGGATCGCGTCCTGTTCTCCGGTGAACGGGTCTTCAGTGCGGGCGTAGGCGAAGGGGAACTCCTCCGAAGGATAGTGATGGTCCTCGTGCTGGCGCGGGTAGCGGTCGGGCTGTGCGAAGCGGTAGTTGAGCCGCAGCCGTCCGCCGCCGGCCACGTGGGAGAAGACGCCGTCGAAGATGCGCCGTCCGCCGTCCGAGACGTTGAACCCTTCGTACACGAACCCGCGCAGGAAGCGGCCGCTCTGGGAGCGCCCCCAGCCGTAGGCCTTCTCGATGCCCGGCGATCCTTCGCGCAGCGGATTGGCCTGTCCGGCCGCGTCCTTGTCGGCATGGCGGAGGAAGTTCAGGAGGTCGCGCACGCCGGCAAAGCCGAGCCCCAGCACCAGCGGGTCCCTGGCGGTGTAGATGAGCTCGTAGATCCAGCCGGGCCGGAAGCCCCCGGGAAGGTGGCAGCTCGTTTCCGACGGCCAGACGTTGCCGGCCGCGTCCACGGAGGCGAATCGCCAGTCGCTCGCGTGTACGGGCTCGCGCGCGTCCTGCTGGAACCGCCGGCACGTGAGTGTGGCCCGCTCCGTACTCGGGTCCACCGCCGGACAGGGCCGGATGTAGTCGTGTCCGCCCAGGGATACGGTGGTCACGCCGGGCTCCTCGATGATGTACTCGGCCCGGAGAGGTCCGGTGACCGGCCCGTCGGGTCCGGTGGCGACGGGCAGCTCCATGGTCAGGCGCCCGTCTCCCGGCAGCAGGTCTCCCTGCCACCCGCACCACACCACCGTGTAGCCCCCGCGCATCAGGAACCCGTGGCCGGCGTCGTCCGCGGTGCGCGGGTCGTTGTTGGGCGGAGCGTCGTTGAAGAACTGGAGCGCGCGCTTGTTGCCGCGGTTGTTGACGTCGTAGAGCAGCCGCTTGTTACCGCGGTCCATGTCCACGGGCTTGATGATGAAGAACTCCGTCGAGTACTCCACCAGGCCGCGTTCGTTCGCGGGCGCAAGCGCCAGGTCCACGATGTGACGGTTGGCGGGCAGGAGCGGGTCGATGGCGAACCGAGCCCGTCCCCTGATCCGTTCATACGCTCCGACAGGGCCGAAGTCGGCCCCTTCGGCAAAGGGCGAACGCTCTTCAATGTTCAGGGTGATGTTCATGGGCGTGGGTGTCCGTGACGGGGAAACCTCCCGGTCAGCCTCCTGCCTCCGAGAAGCTCTCCCCGCGGTAACTCTTCGCCAGGATCTGCAACGGGTTCAGTGGATGCTTCCCGGTGGCCTGCTCGATCTGGATGGCGGCCAGCGGACAGTCGGAGCAGGCGACCTCGGCCTCGGCGCCCTCGATACCCCTGAACGCTTGCCGCCCCCATCGCATGGAGGCCTCGAAGTTCTCCCGCTTCATGGCCCAGGTGCCGTCGTGGCCGGAGCAGGCCTGTATCATCGTCACCTCGGTGTCCGGCAGCAGCGACAGCAGGGAGCTGGTCTTGTTGCCCAGCCGCTGCGCGCGCAGGTGGCACGGCATGTGGTAGGCGATCTTCCCCGGGCCGGTCTTGAAGTCGCGGTTGAGCTTCCCCTCGGCGTGGAGCGAGGCCAGGAACGCCGTGGGGTCGGTGCTGTGCTCCGCCACCTCGCGGGCTTCCGGGGTCCCCAGCAGGCGGGGATACTCGTCGCGCAGGGTCATGGAGCAGGTGGGGTTGGTGGCGACGATGGTCCGGCCCTCCTCGACGAACGGGGTCAACAGCTCGACGTTCCGCTGCGCCTGGGCCACGGCCTTGTCCATGTCGCCGTTGTGCCAGGACGGCATGCCGCAGCACTCCCGGTAGGCAAGGGTCACGTCCACCCCGTTCCGGGCCATCACCTCCAGCGTGTCCATTCCGATGCCCGGCTCGTTGTAGTTGACGAAACAGGTGGCGAAGTAGGCGACCTTCGCCACCGGCTCGCCCTCGGGCTCGCGGCGCGCGGAGCGGAACCGGGACGCGAAGGTCTTCCACGCGAACGGCGGCAGCTTCTTGTCCTTGTGGATGCCCAGGGCGCCTTGCATGAACAGCCGGTGCACCCGGTTCTCGTTGCCCCAGTTGGCCATGGGGGCGGTGGCCGAGCCGAGCTTGCCCACCAGGTCGGGGTTCCCCAGCACCCGGTCCGTGAAGGACACGCCGTGCTTCTTCACGTGCTGGGCCTTGGCCCGGGCCATGAGGCGCGGGAAATCGATGGCCCAGTCGTGGTCGCCGGGCGTGTAGGGGCAGTTGATGTTGCAGAGCTTGCACTGGAAGCACAGCTCCATCACCTCGTCCACGTCGTCGGCCTTGAGCTTGCTGGAGTCCACTTCCGCGAACTCCTCCTCGGTGCAGTACGAGTCGATGGCGTCGAACAGCTTGGGGAAGCTGCCGCAGAACTTTACGCACAGCCGGCACTCGGCGCACAGGTGGAAGACCCGCTCGACCTCGGAGCGCAGGTCCTTCTCGTCCCAGAACCGGGAGTCGGTTAGATCGTAGGCGGGCGTGGCGTCGGGTATCTTCTTCATTTCGACTCCAGTGCGCGCGAGTTTGCGCTCCGCCGGAAGAGCAGCAGCGAGAACCATCGGTTCGGGTCGGTCCAGTGGCCCAGGCTCTCGAGCCCGAAGGAGCGGAGCTGCACCTGCAGGTCGTCGGGGTCGAACTTGCGGCTGGTCTCCACCAGGATCCCTTCGCCCTTTTCCCAGACGAACGACGCGGAGTGCCGCGGAAAGTCCACGCGGTGGGTTTCGGTGGCGATCCCGTACATCTCCACCCGGGTCCGTTCCGGGCTGTAGCCGCTCCGGTAGGCGATCAAGTCCGGCCGGAAGCCGGCCCCGGTGGCGCGGGTGACGTTGGTGAAGGCGTTGAGAACGAAGGCGGCGGTGACGCCTCGGGCGTCGTCGTAGGCGGGCTCGATGATCCTGGGATCCTTGATTCGGTCCACCCCGAGCAGGAGGTAGTCGTCGGGCCCCATGTGTTCGCACAGGTGCGTGAAGAAATGCAGCATGTCGGTGGGGGTGAAGTTTCCGATGGTGCTGCCCAAGAACACCACGAGCTTGGGAATGTCGGGGGTGATGCTGGTGATGGCGTCCTCGAAGCGGGCCTCGAGTCCGGTGAACGCGAGCTCCGGGAACAGCTCCTCGGCCATGCCCCTGGAGGCCATGAGGGCGGTGGCGCTGACGTCCACCGCGGCGAAGGTGCCGCGGCCCCGGGCCCGGCTCAGCGCCTTGAGCAGATGGACGGTCTTCTTCGAGAAGCCGGCGCCCAGTTCGACGATGCATTCCACCGGCGCCAGGCTCATGAGCGTGCCGGCCTCGCGCTCGAGGATGGCGGCTTCGGTGCGGGTCGGGTAGTACTCGGGCAGCTCGCAGATCTCCTCGAACAGGAGCGATCCTCTCTCGTCGTACAGGTGGCAGGGCTCCAGCCACCGGGGGCGGTCGAACAGGGTCCTGACCATGCTCGCGGCGGCATCGTCGGCGCCGCGGCCCCTGGGGGTCAGAATCGACGGAGCCGTGACGCTCCAGGTGGCGCGGTCGCCGGTCGAAAGGATCTCGGCGGGTTCACGGGTCTCTGCGGCTCGGGGAGTCATCCGGTCAATATAGAGAACGGCAGGGATTTGTCCACCGGGACGAGGCTACGATCCGTTCGCCCGCACAGGCCTTTCGGCCGGGACGTCGCCGTAAAGGGTCCGGTAGTCGTGGTAGTTCCGCAGCACGGCCTTCACGTATTGGCGCGTCTCCCGGTAGGAGATCCGCTCGATGAACTCCACGTCGTCGCCGGAGGCGAGGTCTCGGGTCCAGCGGGCCACCGCGTTCTTGCCGGCGTTGTATGCCGCCAGGGCCTTGGCTTGGCTGCCGGCGTAGTGTTCGAGGAGGCCCTTGAGGTGGTGCACGCCGAGCCTGATGTTCAGCTCCGGATCGAAGAGCTGCCGCGTTTCGGGTTCCGGAAGCCCCAGCTTCGACGCCTCGCTGCCGGCGGTTTCCCGGATCAACTGCATGAGCCCGAAGGCGTCGGCGGGGGATACGGCCCGCGGCCTGTAACGGCTCTCCCGCCGCATCACCGACAACACCAGGTAGGGGTCCAGGCCGTTGTGCGCGGCGTGCCGCCGTACAGTGTCCCAGTATGCCAGGGGATATCGGAGCCGCAGCGTTTCGGGAGAGGATGGTGACTGCAGCGCCAGAGAGAGGCTGCGGTGGTGCGCGTGGCTGCGAGCGTACTCGCGCATGAGCAGGAGCTTGAGGCCGGTGGTGCGCTTGGAGTGCCGGCGCACCCGGTCCAGCTCGGGCTGGGCGAGCTGGTTCAGCCCCAGCCGGGTCAACGCGCGTGCACGGGCCAGATGGAACCTGGCGCGCTCGCCCAGTCGCGGGGTGCCGGCCTTTTGCCGGGAGCCCCCGGGCGGAGCAGGGTCGGGGGCGGCGATACCGAGCGACCGGAGCCGTCGCGATGCCAGGACCGCGTAGTAGGAGTCCGGATCCTTCCGAACCACGCGCCGGTACAGTCGCGCGGCGTCGGCGGCATCCTTCAGCTTCTCGGCGGTGCGAGCCTCCCAGAAGGCGGCCGCGGGCCTGTAGGTGCCGCGCCTGCGGGCGAGGTCATGGAACGCGGCCCTGGCCGCTTGGTAGTCCGACCGCAGGTAGTGGATCCATGCCAGGCGCCACGCCGCGTCGTTGCGGAATTTGCTGAAGCGATGCTCCTTGGCGAAGAGGAGCCGGTAGGTGCGGACCGCCGCGTCCAATTGTCCCATGGATTCATGGATGCGGCCGATGATGTAGACGGCGAAGCGCCTGCGAGGGTGCCCGGGATATTTCCTCCGGAACGTGCGCAGGGTCTTCAGGGCCCCTGCATTGTCGTCGCGGTTCCACTGGATAATGGCGATGCGCGTAAGCGCCTTGCCGGCGTCGGCGCGTTGCGGATAGTGCCGGAGGTACCGGCGGAGGACCTGCTCCTCCTGATCCCGGAGCCGCATCTTGCGGTAGACTTCGGCGAGCCCGTCCAGCGACAGCCGGCGGAAGTTTGTTTCGCGGAGGATGCGCCGGTAGAGGTCGGCGGCCGCGGGGTAGTCCCGTTCTTGTCGAAGCAGCTTGGCTTCCCGCAGCATGGCGTCGCCGCTGCCCAGGCCGAGACTCTTGGGGTGCTTCCGGCGAAGCTCCCGGACCCGTTCGCGGGCGCGGCCGGCCCAATCGGAGCGGGGCCCCCGCCGGCGCGCTTCCTGGTAGTACCGGTATGCCTTGCGGTCCTTGCCCACGCCCTCGTGGGCCTGGCCGAGGTAGTACGAGGCCCGGGCCCGAGCCGCCCTTCCGGAGGCCGTCTTCCTGAGCGTGGCGGCGCGCCGGACGGCTGCCTCGTGGCGCGTCCGCGCCAGGTCGATCTCGACGAAGGCGAAGGAGGCTTCGACGGACCAGACACTCCGGGGGTACGACTTCTTCAACTTCGTGAAGTAGCCCCGCGCCTCCTCGTGATTTCCCCTCTCGGCGGCGATGCGTGCGAGATAGTAGAGGGCGTAGTCTCCCAGCACCAGGGTGGAATCGCCCAGTGCGCTCCGGAAGAGGGGTTGCGCCCGCGCGTAGTCGCCTTCGGAGTAGTGACGATAGGCCCGCCCGAATCGCGTCTCGGCTCCCGTCAGAGCGTACGCCGGAGCCGACGACAGGCAGACCAGAAAGACCCAGACACCACAGGCAAGCGTTTTCATGGTTGTACGGGAGCGCTTGCATGGCAGTTTAACAGGCCGCGGGCCGCGGGGTAAGGACCGGAAACCCAGGACACCAGGCACGGTCCGCTCGCCGCCTGCTCCTGTGGTATAGTGATACAGGCGTCCCATCCGGCGCGGACGCGTACGGCGATTCGGATGCTAGTGTGGTGTCTGGTTAATTGCAGCGGACTCATGGTCGACATCGCGGGCAACTGCAAACGGGTCAAGGAAGCGATCGCCGATGCCGCGGATCGGAGCGGCAGGGATCCCGGGCAGGTCAGGCTGCTCGCCGCCACCAAGACCCAGCCCGTGGAGGCGGTACGCGCCGCGGTCGAAGCCGGCGTGAGCCTGTTGGGAGAGAACTACGTCCAGGAGGCCCAGGCGAAGAAGGAACTCGTCGTCGGCAATGCCGAGTGGCATCTGATCGGGCACCTGCAGAGGAACAAGGCGCGGGCGGCGGTGGGCCTTTTCTCGCTCATCCAGTCGCTGGACAATGTTCGGCTGGCGCGGATCCTGGACCGGGAGGCGCAGGGACAGGATCGGGATGTCGGCGTGCTGGTGGAAGTCAACCTTGGCGGGGAGGCGTCCAAGACGGGAGTGGCCGAGGAGGGTCTGGTGCCGCTCTTGCGCGAGGTGTCCGGCCTTTCCCGCGTCAGGGTGAGGGGGCTGATGGTCGTGCCGCCGCTGGCCGCGGATCCGGAAGCGAGCCGGCCCTACTTCCGCAGGCTTCGCGAGCTCCGCGATTCGGTGAACGAACTCGGTCTGGCCAACGTCGCGCTGGAGGAGCTGTCCATGGGAATGACTCACGACTACCACATAGCCGTGGCCGAAGGGTCGACGCTCGTAAGGGTCGGCACCGCGCTGTTCGGCCCCAGGAGCGTGCCCGCATAGGCCGCGACGAGGTCTCGGAACATGTTTGTTGCAGGAAACTTTATGGGGGCCCTGGCGGGGCTCCTCGATACCGTGCTTACTCTCTATGTCTGGATCATCGTGGGCCGCGCGGTGATCTCCTGGGTCAACGCCGATCCCTACAATCCCATCGTGCGCATGCTGTGCAACCTCACCGATCCGGTTCTGGACCGGCTCAGGCAGGCACTTCCCATGTCCTTCGGCGGCATCGACATGTCTCCGATCGTCGCCATCTTCATCGTCTGGTTCCTGCGCGCCTTCCTCGTGACGTCGCTCTACGACCTCGCCCGCGCCGTGAACTAGTAGGGGTGGGTTTTGCCCCGCCTGACGCGTAGTGGCGACATGCGATTCGCCGATTACCGATTCTGGTCGTAACCCCGTTTCCCCGTTTTCGCCGGAACTTGGCTGCTCCCTCGGGAGCACTCGCAGGACAGGATGCCTGCCGAGATCCTTTGAGCGACAGGGTGTTTGACGAAAATTCTTATTGAGAATATGTTATCAATAAGGTCTGAGATTAGAGGGAGGAACTTGCAATGAGAAGGCTAGGTAGCCTGTTTCTCGCCATCACGGCGTTCCTGCTTGTGTGCGGGCTCTCGTTCCCGATCGGGGCACAGGAGTCGGTGGAGGCCCTGAAGAAGCAACTGGGGGAGATGCAGCAGGAAATGAGTGAATTGATGAAGCGCATCGAGGGTCTCGAGCAGAAGAAGGCCGAGGCCGAACGAGTGACT
>JAJDTQ010000244.1 GCA_022827045.1 Candidatus Binatia bacterium | reverse complement strand
GCCGCTGGATACACCGGAAGAAGGCCCTGGAGCTGGTCATGACCGGAGGTGAGATCAGCGCCGGAGAAGCGGAACGGCAGGGTCTGGTCAACCGGGTGGTGCCGGGAGATCGGCTGGCGGAGGAGAAGGGGCGCTGGATGGAGACGCTGGCGGCCCGCGACCTCAAGGGGCTGCAGGCGACCAAGGCGTTTTTCAGGGACACAGCCGAGTGGTCCACCGACGCGGCGGCTCAGTACGGGGTTACGCGGCTGGCCAATTTCTTCGCCAGCCGGGAAGGCTAGCGCTTCAAGTCGATCCTGCGCCCGTAACTGACCTCACCCTTGTCAATCCTGAGGGAGAATCCGCACTCAGGGTTGGTGCAGACCCATGCCTTGTACATGACCGAAGCACCATCCTGTCCGTAGTCCGACAGCGGGATCAACGTGCCATTGTCGCACTTCTGACATTTCGGCAACTCCATCTCCGCTCCTCCTTTGCAACCGGAACCGATGACGAACCTGCGCCCGAAGGCCGACCCTGCCCGCGCGTATCCGGCCGCGACCCGGCCAGTCGAATATTGCGCCGCACATTATAGAAAATCGGCCTTGAAAGCAAGTTTATAAGGGTTGCCGCCGACTTTGGTTTGACAGCCTCAACGGGCCGGGGATATGATGGCCTCGGACTCCTCGGCGCCCGACTGCCGTCGCGTGAGGCGTCCCCTCGCTGCGTTTATCGCGTCAAATCTCATGTCGGTTGTGGCCATCATACCGGCGCGCTACGGATCCACACGGTTTCCCGGGAAGCCGCTGGCCAGGATCGGTTCGAAGCCGATGATCCAGCACGTCTACGAGAGCACCGCCGCCGCGGATCTCGTGGACCGTACGCTGGTGGCCACAGACGACTCGCGGATCCTGGAGGCGGTGCGCGGCTTCGGCGGCGAGGCGGTGATGACCGCCGGGGATCACCTGAGCGGTACGGACCGGCTGGCCGAGGTGGCCGGCGGTCTCGAGGCGGAGTGGGTGGTCAACGTCCAGGGTGACCTGCCGTTCATCCAGGCGGAAACCATCCGCGGGAGCGTCGACTGTCTGGTCCGGGACCCGGCCGTTCCCATGGCCACGGCGCGCACCCCCATCACCTCGGAGGACGAGTTCCTCAACCGTAACGTGGTCAAGGTGGTGACCGACCACGAGGGCTTCGCCTGCTATTTCTCCCGCGCGCCCATCCCGTTTCACCGGGAGCCCCCGGCGGAGCCGGTGCGCTGGGGTCACCGTCACCTGGGCATCTACGTGTACCGTCGCGACTTCCTGCTGCGCATCGCCGCCATGCCCGCCGTGGATATGGAGCTCACCGAGGGGTTGGAGCAGTTGCGGGCGCTGCACTACGGTTTCCGTATCCGGGTCGCGGACGTGGTGGAGACGGGCGTCGAAGTGGACACGCCGGAAGACCTGAAGCGGGCAGAGACGTACTGGAACCAGCTACAGCCAAGGAAACGCTATGGCTAACTTGCGGCAGAAGTTCATTTTCGTCACCGGCGGGGTCATGTCGTCGCTGGGCAAGGGGCTGGCGGCGGCCTCCATCGGCGCCCTGCTGGAAAGCCGGGGACTCAAGGTGACCCTGCTGAAGATGGACCCCTACATCAACGTCGACCCGGGCACCATGAGCCCGTACCAGCACGGCGAGGTGTTCGTCACCGATGACGGAGCGGAGACGGACCTGGACCTGGGACACTACGAGCGCTACGTATCGTCCACCACCGGCCGGGCCAACAACTTCACCACCGGGCAGGTGTACGACACGGTCATCACCAAGGAGCGCCGGGGCGATTACCTGGGCGGCACGGTCCAGGTGATTCCCCACATCACCGACGAGATCAAGCGCCGCATCGTCGCCGCGGCCGAGGACTACGACATCGCCATCTGCGAGGTCGGCGGCACCGTCGGCGACATCGAGGGGCTTCCTTTCCTCGAGGCCATACGGCAGTTCGGACGGGACTACGGCCGGGATAACGTGATCTACGTACACCTCACTTACGTGCCGTACATCGCGCCGGGGGGCGAGCTCAAGACCAAGCCCACCCAGCATAGCGTGAAGGAACTCACCGGCCTCGGCATCCAGCCCGACTTCCTGCTGTGCCGCACCGACCGCCTGCTCAGCCGGAGCCTCAAGTCCAAGATCGCCAGCTTCTGCAACGTGGACGAGAACTCGGTGATCACCGCCAAGGACGTGGAGTGGATCTACGAGGTGCCGCTGGTGCTCCACCAGGAAGGGCTGGACGACCGTATCGTCGAGCGGCTGCAGATGTGGACCGGCGCCCCCAACCTGCGCAAGTGGCAGAAGACGGTCCATATCCTCAAGAACGCCGGGGAGTCGGTGCGGATCGCGGTGGTGGGCAAGTACATGGAGCTCAAGGAGTCGTACAAGAGCCTGTTGGAGGCCCTGGTCCACGGCGGCATCGCCAACGGGGTGCACGTCGAGCTCGATTGCATCGACGCGGAGAAGATGGAGAAACAGGACGTCCAGAAGCTCCTGGAGGGCGTCCAGGGCATCCTGATACCCGGCGGGTTCGGCGACCGCGGCACCGAAGGCAAGGTCCGCGCGGTGTGCTACGCGCGCGAGAACAAGGTGCCCTTCTTCGGGATCTGTCTCGGGATGCAGATCGCGGTGGCCGAGTTCGCCCGCAACGTGTGCTCCCTCAAGGGCGCCAATTCGGTGGAGTTCGACCCCGGGACGAAACACCCGGTGATCCACCTCATGGACGAACAGAGGGACGTGGACCGGATGGGCGGGACCATGCGCCTGGGCGCCTACCCGTGCGTGCTGGCCGCCGAATCCCTGTCCGCCAGGATGTACCGGAAGAGACGGATATCGGAGCGGCACCGGCATCGCTACGAGTTCAACAACCGCTACCGCGAGCTGATGCAGGAGAAGGGCCTGAGGATCAGCGGCCTGTCCCCCGACGGCAACCTGGTGGAGGTGGTCGAGTTGAGGGACCACCCCTGGTTCGTGGGCTGCCAGTTCCACCCGGAGTTCAAGTCCCGTCCGACGGATTGCCACCCGCTGTTCAAGGGCTTCATTCGCGCCGCCTTGCAGCGGCGTTCGTCCGTCAAGGAAGTCCCGCGCATGCGCATCGTCGCGGACATGTCGAGACCATGACGGCCAGCGAGGTCCGCATCGGTAGCATCCGCGTCGGGGGCGGCCGGCCGCTGGCCCTGATCGCGGGTTCGTGTGTCATCGAGAACCGCGACTCGGCGCTCCGGCATGCCGCGTACCTCCGGGAGCTGACCGGGCGTCTCGACATCCCGTTCATCTACAAGTCGTCCTATGACAAGGCGAACCGTACCTCCCTGGAGTCTTTCCGCGGCCCGGGGCTCGACGAGGGGTTGCGCATACTGGAGGAGGTGAAGCGGGAAGTCGGCGTCCCGGTGCTCACCGACGTGCACGAGCCGGACCAGATCGCCCCGGCCTGCGAGGTGGTGGACGTGGCCCAGATCCCGGCGTTTCTGTGCCGGCAGACGGACTTCGTGACGGCGGTGGCCCGGGCCGCCAGGGTGGTGAACGTGAAGAAGGGCCAGTTCCTGGCCCCCTGGGACGTCACGAACGTGGTGTCCAAGATCGTGGCGGCGGGAAACAACAACGTGCTGCTGACGGAGCGAGGGGTCTCTTTCGGTTACAACAACCTGGTGTCGGACATGCGCTCCCTCGTCATCATGCGGGAAACCGGGTTCCCGGTGGTCTTCGACGCCACCCACAGCCTGCAGCTTCCCGGCGGACTGGGACAGGCGTCGGGCGGCGACCGGCAGTTCGTCGCGCCGCTGGCCCGGGCGGGAGCCGCCGTAGGCGTGGACGGCCTGTTCATGGAGGTCCACGAGGATCCGGACCGGGCCTTGAGCGACGCCGCCACCTCATTCCCGCTGGAGGGGCTCGACGAGCTCTTGCGTGCGGTCAAGGACATCGATGACAGGGTCAAGGAGAACGGGAACGGTTGACATGGGCGGGGCGTCGGAGGTCATTCGCAAGGCGCGCGAGGTGCTGGACATCGAGGCCGGCGGCATCGCGGCCGCCCGGGACCGCGTGGGCGAAGCATTCGTGCGCGCCGTGGACATCCTGCACGACTGCACCGGCAAGGTGATCGTGACGGGGGTCGGAAAATCGGGCCTCGTCTGCCACAAGATCGCCGCCACGCTGGCCAGCACCGGAACGCCTTCGTTCTTTCTTCACGCGGCGGAAGCGAGCCACGGCGACCTGGGCATGATCATGCGGGACGACGTGGTGCTGGCGGTGTCCAACAGCGGCGAGTCGGAGGAAGTGCTGAAGATGCTTCCCCTGATCAAGCGCTGGGGGCTCCGGCTCATCGCCATGACCGGCAATCCGCGGTCCGCCCTGGCCGTCTCCTCGGACGTGATCCTCGACGTCGGGGTGCCGGAGGAAGCCTGTCCCCTGGGCCTGTCGCCCACCGCGAGCACCACCGCCGCCCTGGCCATGGGAGACGCCATCGCCGTGGTGCTGCTGGAGCGCAGGGGGTTCAAGACCGAGGACTTCCTGCTCCGGCATCCCGGGGGTGCGCTCGGGCGAAGGCTGCTTCTCCGCACCCGGGACCTGATGCACCGGGGCGAGGAAATACCCCTGGTGTCCGAGGATACGCCGCTCAAGGACGTCCTGCTGGAGATCACGTCGAAGCGGCTGGGCGTCACCGGAGTGGTCGGCGCGGAGTCCGCGCTGGTCGGCATCATCACCGACGGAGACCTGCGGCGCTGTCTCGCCAGGAGCGACGGCAAGGCGGACATCCTGGGCCGGAAGGCCGCCGAGCTCATGACCCGCGACCCCAAGACCATCGGCGCCGACTCCCTGGCGGCGGAAGCCGTGGCGCTGATGGAGAAGTTCTCGATTACCTCGCTCTTCATCAAGGCCGAGGACTCGGAGCGGCCCCAGGGGATCATCCACCTCCATGACCTGCTCAAAGCCGGCATCGTCTGAACCCGCCATGGAACCCGGGCCCGAAGAGCTCCGGCGGAAGGTCCAGGCCATCAAGCTGTTGCTGCTGGACGTGGACGGCGTGTTGACCGACGGCGGCATCGTGATCGACGAACGCGGCCAGGAGGTCACCCGTTTCGACGTCCAGGACGGACACGGCATCAAGCTGCTCCAGCAGGCGGGAGTCCGCGTGGGGCTGCTGACCGGCCGGGCGTCCCGGGCGGTGGCGGTGCGCGCCGAGCGGCTGTCCATCGGCCTCGTGTACCAGAACGTGGCGGACAAGCTGCGGGGCTACGAAAAGGTCAAGGCGGACACCGGATTGACCGACGCCGAGATCGCCTACGTCGGCGACGACATGCAGGACTTGCCGGTGCTTCGCAGGGTGGCGTTCGCCGTGGCCGTGAACAACGCCTGGAGCGGGCTGGAGGCGCACGCGGACTACGTCACCACCCGTCGGGGGGGCTACGGCGCGGTGCGCGAGGTGGCGGAGCTGATGCTCCGGCTGACCGGCGGTTGGGACGCGTTGCTGAAGGAATACGATCGCTGACGCACGCGGCCGCGGGTGCACCCCGGCCTCACGCAAATTTCATGCCCGTTGCTTTACACTCCGGGGCGGAATTGTTATCCCGAAACCAGCGTATCCGTTCCGCGGCTGCGCCGCGGGTCGAATCCATGCGGTCGAAACGGTTACTGATCCTGCTGGTTGTGGCCGCCGGGGTGATCTTCGTCGGTATCGAGGTGGTCCAGCACGTCCGGGAACAGGCGCTCCGGAACGCCGGAACCCTGTTGCGGCTCACGCCCGGCGCGTCGGTGCAGGTCAAGAACTTTCGTCGGAGCATGATCGAGGACGGACGGAAGACCTGGGAGCTCGAGGGAGCCGAGGCGACCTACTTCAAGGACGAGGAACGGGCGGTGATACGTCGCCCGCGGCTGGTTTTTCACGGAGCAGACGGCCGGAGGCTGGAGGCCGTGAGCAGCAAGGGCGACGTCTTTCTGCCTGGGGGACGGCTGGAACGGGCGGTCCTGGAAGGTCCGGTGGAGATGACCTACCAGGCGGCCAGGTTCCGTACCGACCGGCTCATCTACCATCATGCCGACAACCAGGTGGTCTCCCCCGGGAAGGTCTGGGGGATCATGGAGGGCGCCGAGTTCGAGGGCGGGAGCATGACCTACTCGCTGACGGACGAGACGGTGGAGCTTCGCGGCGCCGTAAAGACCACGATTCATCCGGGGCGCCTGGGCCGTGCGCGGGCTTCGGCGCGGATGACCGGGGAACAGGACGGGAGCCGATGATGACAGGCGTTGCCCGAAAGGGGGCCGTGACGCTTCGCTGGCTGGCGCGGTTGGGGTTGTGTCTTGCCGTGGTGTTGCCGCTTCAGATCACGGACCCGGCGGCCCGGGCGGCCGAAGAGGGCACGCCCTCCGGGCAATCGCGCGGTCTTTTCGCGGACAAGGACACGCCCCTCGTGATCACCGCGGACACCATGGAGCTCCAGCGAAGGAAGGACACCATCATCTACCGCGGGAACGTCCTGGTGGAACGGGAGGACGTCCGGATCGCCAGTGACGTCCTTTCGGCGCGGTACGATCCCGACGACGGCGTGTTGAAGAGCGTCGTCGCCGAAGGGAAGGTGCGGGTGAGCCATGGAGGACGCGAGATGACCGGCGACAAGGCCGTGTTCGATGGCTTGAAAGAGACCATCACCGTGTCCGGCAACACCGTCGTGCGCGAAGGCAGGAACACGATATCGGGCGACCGCATCACCATCTACATCAACGAGGACCGCAGCGTGGTGGAGAACACCCAGGGCCGCGTCAAGGCGGTGCTCTTTCCGGGGCAGTTGAAGCGTTGACGCAGGCGGGACACCAGGTTGCGTCGGATGAGCTTTCTCAACGCGGACGGGATCACAAAGGCCTATCAGGGCCGGCGTGTGGTTGACGGGGTCACGCTCGAAGTCCGGGATGGCGAGGTGGTCGGCCTCCTCGGGCCCAACGGCGCGGGCAAGACGACCCTTTTCCACATCGTCATCGGTCTGGTCCGGGCCGACGACGGAAAGGTCACCCTCAATGGGACCGACCTCACCACCGCTCCCATCTACCAGCGGGCGCGGGCGGGCATCAGCTACCTGCCGCAGGACTCCTCGGTGTTCCGGGGCCTGACGGTGAGACAGAACCTGCTGGCCATCCTCGAGACCCTGGGACTCGGCAGGGACGAGGAGGAGGAAAGGAGCCGCCGTCTCCTGGAGATGTTCGGCCTGGTCCATCTGGCGGGCCAGAAGGCCTACACCCTTTCCGGCGGCGAAAGGCGGCGCGTGGAGATCGCCCGGGCGTTGATCCTGTCGCCATACTTCGTGCTGCTCGACGAGCCCTTCACGGGCGTGGACCCCATTGCCCTGGCGGACATCAAGAACGTCATTCAACGGCTGACCAAGGCCGGAATCGGGGTGCTGATAACCGATCACAACGTCAGGGAAACCCTGGAGATCTGCACCCGTGCCTATATCCTGAGCCAGGGCGTGGTGCTGGCGGAGGGCACGCCCGGCGATATCGCCGCCAGCGACGAAGCCCGCGAGGTTTACCTGGGCGAAGGTTTCAGGCTCTAGCGTCTCTTTCCGGTCAGGAGCCCCCGATGGCACTCGAGATCAAGCTCTCGCAGAAAATCATGCCGCAACTGGTGATGACGCCCCAGTTGCAGCAGGCCATCAAGCTGCTCCAGTTGTCCCATCTCGACCTCCAGGAACGGATCGCCCAGGAGTTGGAAGAGAATCCGGCCCTGGAGGAGGCGCGGGAGGAGGACGATCCGGTCCGGGAGCCCGAGGCGGCCCGGGAACTGCTGGTGGCCGACCGCATGGCGGAGTGGCAGGATTATCTCGGCACCAACTCCCGGCACGACATGGCGAGTCCCGAAGTGGTGCGGGAGGAAGAGGACTTCCCGTCCCTCGAGAACACCGTGACCCGCCGGGAGACCCTCCAGGAACACTTGCTGTGGCAGCTCCGCATGGCCGGACTCGATCCGGCCGCCGAGGACATCGGGACCGTGATCATCGGCAACCTGGATGAGCGGGGCTACCTGGAGATGTCCCTGGAGGAGATCGGAACACTGGCTCATGCCGCCTCCGATGCGGTGGAGGACGTGCTGGGCCGCATCCAGCTCTTCGATCCCGTGGGGATCGCCGCCCGGGACCTGCGGGAATGCCTGCTGGTGCAGCTTCAGAGCGCCGGGATGAAGGACAGCGTCGCCGCGGATTTGGTGACCCATCACCTCCACGATCTGGAGTACAAGCAATATGAGCGGATCGCCCAGGGCCTGCACGTCGGGCTGGAGGAGGTCATCGAGGCGGCCCACCTCATCGCCTGCCTCGAACCCAAGCCGGCCCGGGGCTTCGACGACGACGAGGTCCGCACGATCATCCCGGACGTGATGGTGCAGAAGGTGGAGGGGGATTACGCCATATTCCTGAACGACGACGGCGTGCCGCCCCTGCGGGTGAGTCCGTTGGTGCGGCGGCTGGCCGGCGAGCGTGGAGAAGAGGTCCGCCAGGCCCGGGAGTACCTGGAAACGAAGGTCCGGGCCGCCACCTGGCTGATCAAGAGCATCCACTGGCGCCAGCAGACCCTTTACCGGGTCAGCGAGAGCATCTTCAGCTTCCAGCGGGAGTTCCTGGAGCACGGCGTCACGCGGCTGAAGCCGCTGGTGCTGCGGGAGGTGGCGGCGGAGATCGGCATGCATCCCTCCACCGTCAGCCGTGCCACCTCCAACAAGTACGCCCACACGCCGCAGGGCGTTTTCGAGTTGAAGTTCTTCTTTCAGAGCGGGATTCCCCGCAACGACAGCGCCACCGTGGTCTCCTCCGAGTCGGTCCGGGACAAGATCAGGAAGCTGGTGGAGTCCGAGGACCCGGGCAAGCCGCTGAGCGACCAGGAGATCGCCGGCACGCTGCAGGGCCTCGGCATCGACATCGCGCGCCGGACGGTGGCGAAGTACCGCGAACAGCTCGGTATTCTGCCGTCGTCCCGGAGGCGGGAACCGTTCGCCCACTACCGGGTTGCCCAGGAGTGAGGCGTTGCAGGCGTTTAGCCGTGGACGGACACGAGGAGTCGGGCTGCCCCGGGCAGCCGTCCACAAAGGGGGTGGGGGTTGCGAATCACGGACGTTCTGGATCCGGAGGCGGTCATTCCGAGCCTCGTGGCCCGGGAGAAGTTCGCCGTCCTCGAAGAGATCGTGACACGGGTGTCGAGCCACTTCGGGTTCGAGGATTCGCGGCGCCTGCTCGAGGTGGTCCATGCCCGGGAGCGGATATGCAGCACCGCCATCGGCGAGGGTGTCGCCATACCCCACGGCAAGCTGCCCGGGTTGAACCGCTTGTACATTGCCTTCGCCCGCAGCCGGGAGGGCGTCGATTTCGACGCCCAGGACGGCACGCCCACGCACCTCTTCTTTCTCCTGGTTGCGCCGGAGGGGTCGACCTCGGAGCATCTGAGTGCGTTGGCCCGGGTGTCGCGGCTGGTGAAGGACGCATCGCTCAGGGAACACCTGATGCGCGTCCAGACTCCCGAGGAGGTCGTCAGCCTGATCGAGGAGAAGGAAAGGGACCTCTGACCTTGGTGCGTCCCGATGGCTCCCGCGTGACGGCTCCGTGTGAAGCGCATGCCCGGCCAGCTTGATATCGTGGTCATCACCGGCATGTCGGGTTCCGGCAAGAACGCCGCCATGCGGGCGCTCGAGGACAACAGCTTCTTCTGCATCGACAACCTGCCGGTGCTCCTGATACCCCGTTTCATCGACCTCTGCCAGGGCTATCGCGAGGGCATCGAACGGGTCGCCTTCGGCATCGACCTGCGCGGCGCGCGGTTCATGGAGGGATGGCACGAGGTACTGGAGGACACCCGCGCCGCCGGACACCGCGTGGAGGTGGTCTTCCTGGACGCCAGCGACGAGCTGCTGTTGCGCCGGTTCAGCGAAACGCGCCGGCCGCACCCGCTCCAGGGCGACGGCTCCGTGCAGGAGGGCATCGCGCGCGAGCGGACGGCGTTGACGGGGATGCGGGATTCGGCGGACCGGGTCATCGATACCACCCGGCTCAACGTCCACGATCTCAAGCAGGTCATCGAGGAATCGTGCGTCCGAGCGTTGGGCAAGCGCCAGATGTCCGTCTTCCTCGTGTCCTTCGGCTACAAGTACGGGATCCCCACCGAAGCGGACATGGTCATCGACGTGAGGTTCCTTCCCAATCCATTTTTTGTTAGTGGGTTGGAGACCAAGAGCGGATTGACTCCGGAAGTAAGGGATTTCGTCCTCAGCCGGGCCGAGACGTGCGCGTTCGTGGAACGCATGAACGCGTTGCTCGACTTCGCGCTGCCCAACTACGAGCGCGAGGGCAAGAGCAACCTGACGGTGGCCTTCGGTTGCACCGGCGGCAGGCACCGGTCGGTGGTGCTGGCCGCCGAGTTTGCACGGCGTCTGGAAGGGACTCCGTGGCGCATTCAGTTGCGGCACCGGGACATTGACAGATGATCCATGCAGCGCGTTAAGAAGAAGCTCGAAATCAAGAACCGCCTCGGGATGCACGCCCGGGCTTCCGCGTTACTGGTCCAGACCGTCAATCAGTTCTCCTCGGAGGTGAAGATCTCCAAGGACGACACCGTGGTGAACGCGCGCAGCATCATGGGCGTCCTGACGCTGGGCGCGGCCAAGGGAAGCCGGATCCGGGTCGAAACCAGGGGTGAGGACGCCCAGGAAGCCATGCTCGCCATCGAACAGCTCATCGAGGACAAGTTCCGCGAGAGCGACTAAACCAAAGGAAGGGTCGAACAGGAAACATCCATGACGAACAAAGATTTTGTATTCACCTCGGAGTCGGTTTCGGAGGGGCATCCCGACAAGATGTGCGACCAGGTATCGGATGCGGTGCTCGACGCCCATATCTCGCAGGACCCCAACAGCCGGGTGGCGTGCGAGACCCTGGTCAAGAACGACTTGATCGTGATCGCGGGCGAGATCACCAGCAAGGGCAAGGTGGACTACGATAGCGTGGCGCGCCGGGTGGCCCTCGACATCGGCTACGATGACGCGGCCAAGGGTTTCGACGGTAACACGTGCGAGGTGCTGGTGCGGCTGGTGAGCCAGTCGCCCAACATCTCCCAGGGGGTCACCGAGGGCGAGGGCCTGTTCAAGGAGCAGGGCGCCGGCGATCAGGGAATGATGTTCGGCTATGCCTGCGACGAGACCGAGGAGCTGATGCCGCTGCCGATCCATCTCGCCCACGAGCTCGTGGACTACCTGGCCAAGATCCGGAAGTCCGGCGAGGCGCCGTTCCTGCGGCCGGATTCCAAGTCCCAGGTCAGCGTCGAGTACCGGGACGGCAGGCCGCATCGGGTCACCAACGTGGTGGTGTCCACCCAGCACACCCCGGAGGTGCCCTACGACAAGCTCCGGGAGACCATCATCGACAACGTCGTCCGGGCGGTGGTGCCGGGGCAGTACCTCGACGACGATACCGAGTTCCTGGTCAATCCCACCGGCAGCTTCGAGATCGGAGGGCCCCAGGCCGACGCCGGCCTCACCGGCCGCAAGATCATCGTGGACACCTACGGCGGCATGGGGCGCCACGGTGGCGGCGCGTTCTCGGGCAAGGACCCCTCCAAGGTGGACCGGAGCGCGGCCTACGTGGCCCGCTACGTGGCCAAGAACGTGGTGGCGGCGAAGCTGGCCCGGCGCTGCGAGATCCAGCTCGCCTACGTCATCGGCGTGGCCGAGCCGGTGTCCATCGCCGTGGATACCTTCGGCACGGGCGTGATTCCAGACCCCGAGATCGTGAAGCTGGTGCGCGAGCACTTCGAGCTCACCCCCAAGGGAATCATCGACGCCCTGACCCTGCGGGCGCCCATCTACCAGAAGTCCGCCGCCTACGGCCATTTCGGCCGCAAGCCGGAGGGCCCGTACTTCACTTGGGAGAGGACGGACCGGGCGGAGAGGCTGAGCGGCGCGGTCAAGGGCTAGGACCCTGAATCAAACGACGGGCCTGAATTTGGGGCGACGGGCCCTGAGTCCGTGATTCCCGCCCCCCTCCGTCATTCCCGCGAAGGCGGGAATCCAGGCGGGGCGAGGCGGCGGATCACACTCGTTGCGCCACTCCACCCCTGGATTTCCGCGTTCGCGGGAACGGCCGGATGGGGAAACTGAACGACCACACGGAGACCAGAGAAACATGGCGAAATCGAATTATGACATCGCGGACCCCGCATTGGCCGCCGACGGCTGGAAGCGCGTCCTTTGGGCGGATCAGGAAATGCCCGTGCTGCGAAGCGTGCGCGCCCGCTTCCAGAAGGAGAAGCCCCTGAAGGGCCTGCGGTTCTCCGCCTGCCTGCACGTCACCGCGGAAACCGCCAACCTCGTGCGCACCCTCAAGGCCGGGGGGGCGGACGTGGTGCTGTGCGCGTCCAACCCGCTGTCGACCCAGGACGACGTGGCGGCCGCGCTGGTCAAGAAGGAAGGGCTGGCGGTGTTCGCGGTGCGCGGCGAGGACCACAAGACCTATTACAGCCACTTGAGGTCAGCGCTGGACCACCGGCCCGTCATCACCATGGATGACGGCGCCGACCTGGTGTCCATGCTGCACCAGGAATACGCCCACCTCGCCGGCGGCATGATGGCCTCCATGGAAGAGACCACCACCGGCGTGATCCGGCTCCGGGCGCTGGAGGCGGACGGGGCACTCAGGATTCCCATCATCGCGGTCAACGACGCCGCCACCAAGCACCTCTTCGACAACCGTTACGGCACCGGCCAGTCCACCATCGACGGCATCATCCGTGCCACCGACGTGCTGCTGGCGGGCAAGCGGGTGGTGGTGGCGGGCTACGGCTGGTGCGGCCGGGGCGTGGCCTCGCGCGCCCGCGGCATGGGCGCCAAGGTGGTGGTCACCGAGGTGGACCCGGTGCGCGCCCTGGAAGCCTCCATGGACGGCTTCGACGTCATGCCCATGAAGGAAGCCGCCAAGGTCGGCGACCTCTTCATCACCCTCACCGGCGACATGCACGTCATCGGCAAGGACCACCTGAAGGTCATGAAGGACGGCGCTATCATCTGCAACTCGGGCCACTTCGACATCGAGATCGACCTCAAGGCCCTCACCGCCATGTCGACGAAGCGCGAGAAGAACGTCCGCAACCACGTCGACTGCTACACCCTACCCGGCGGCAGGCGCCTGTTCCTCCTCGGCGAAGGCCGCCTGGTCAACCTGGCCGCCGCCGAAGGCCATCCCGCCTCGGTCATGGACATGAGCTTCGCCACCCAGGCCCTCGCCTCCGAGTGGGCCGTCCAGAACCGCGACAACCTCTCCCCCCAGGTCTACGACGTCCCCCAGTCCCTGGAAGAATGGGTCGCCGGCATCAAGCTCGAAACCATGGGCATCCGCATGGACAAGCTCACCCGGGAGCAGAAGAAGTACCTGTCTTCGTGGGAGATGGGGACCTGAGGGGTTCGGCAGGCGTTTCTACCCGGAATTAGGAGCGTTCCCCGACGAACTCTTCGGCGGTCAAGCCGATATCGCGGGCAATTCGACGTAGCAGGATTGGAGAGATGTCGCGGCCACCGTGCATGGGCACGGTAGTCCTGCGACCGTCGGCGTGGCGGAACTGCTTGTGTGAACCGCGCTGCCGAACCTCCTCGAAACCGAGCGCGGTGAGGATGGCGATGACTTCTCGTGGTTTGAGGACGGGAATGGTCGCCACGGAATCACGTTACCACCACGGTCTGCGTGCCCACATACTCCCCCTCCAGCGTCGGCTCCCCGTCATCCAGGAGCAAGGCGATAACCTCCTTGAGGTTCTCGTTGAGTTCCTCAAGAGTCTCGCCCTGGCTGTGTGCTCCCGGAAACCCCGGCACGTAGCCAACGTAGAGGCCTGTATTCGGACAGCGTTCCACAACGGCAGTGAAAGTTCGCATCGACGTAACTCTGTGGCTCCTGACGGTGTTACCAAGAGGTAGGCTATCGCTCAGATCAATCATGGTCAAGCACGCTTCCGCTAGTTATCATAAACTGATAACTTTCGTGGGAAGGGTTCTGAGGGAAAGAGGATCGATCCCATGAAGACACTGAAGGTCGGCATTGCCGGATACGATCAGATGAAATCGCGCACAATGGCTATCGCTCGTGGTGAGTACAAGCCCGCCAAAAGGGAGCCCAGGGTGTGGTTCACGTCGGTCGAAAGCTTCGCGAAGGTACTCTCCCAACGCAATCGGGAGCTATTGGCATTGATCGCCCAGGAGAAACCCGATTCATTGACCGAGTTGGCGGCACTTGCGGGGCGAAACAAATCCAACCTGTCGCGTACCCTGAAGACGATGTCGCGGTACGGCCTCGTGGAGTTAAAAGAAGGGCAGCGAGGCAAGTTGATCCCGAGGGTCCGCTATGATCAGGTGAGCCTCGACGTTTCGTTCGTGTCGACTCCGCAGGAGGTAGCGTGAACGCGCGACCACTTTGCGTTTGAGGATCGTGAAGCCACGGAAGCGACCCTAGCGCTCCACGAAGCTGTTGGAAACACCTTCCATTTCGGTCGTTCCGTGGGCAGACTTCACACGTTAACCCTATAGATGCCGCCCCACATCCATGCTCTGGTGCAAAATACGCATGATCTCCACAGCGCCCGATTGTATCCGGAAAAACATGACATGCGAACCGACCGAGACTTTGCGGTATCCTTCGCGAATGTCCCCGGCCGATCGACTGACCAGCTTACCTCTGCTCAACGCCTCGCACGCTGCCTGGATATTTCGCGTGTATTCCTCGGCCTTCGTCTCGCCCCAGTGCGTGACGGTATAGTCCCAGATGCTTTCGAGATCAGCTTGGGCAGCCGGGGAGAGCGCATATCCCGACATGCCGTTCAGGTGGACTTCCTGCGGGCGATGAACGCATCGAAGTCAAGCGGGGTGGCCGGGCCAGACTGCTCGCCTTCGATAAGAGCTTCCCTCAACGCTTCCACCTTGGCTTCGTGCTCTTCCAGCAACCTCAACCCGGCACGCACCACGTCGCTGGCTGAACTGTATCGACCGGATTCAACACGCTCGTCGATGAAACCTATAAAGTGGTCGCCAAGCGAAACCGACGTATTGCGCGGCATGAATGCACCTCCTTCAATGCATTATACCAAGAACTGGTATCACAGGAAACCCGTCTGGCTGCGTTGAAAGGGTGCAGTGAACCGTATCGGTCAGTGCAGCCGATTACATAAGCCGAACGAAGAGCTCGTTCGCGAGCAGAAGTCCTCGTGGCGCAAACCGCAGGCGTCGGTCTTCTTCTACCAGTAGCCCTTCAGAGAGCCATTCCGCGATTTCAAGGAAAGCGTTCTCTGGTCTGGTCTCGAAACGCCGTTCAAATCCCCACACCGAAACCCCGCCAATCATCCGCAGCCCGGTGAGCAGACACTCCGCCATGGCCTGCCGCAACTCCGGACGCTCGCGCTCGGTGACGGCGTGGCCGGCGTCGCTGGTGCGCCGCATGTAGCCCGTCGGCATGCGCTCGTTCTGCCAGCGTTCGCCCAAGGGGTCGTCTGGTCTACGGTGGTAACTGTGGGCGCCGGCGCCGATGCCGAGGTAGTCGCCGCCTTCCCAGTAGTTGACGTTGTGGCGGGACTCCAGGCCGGGGCGGGCGTAGTTGGAGATCTCGTATCGCTCGAGGCCGGCGTCCGCTAGGGTGCGCCGGATGCGGTCGGCCATCTCGATCTCCACCTCCTCGTCCAGGGGCTTCAGGAGGCCCTGGCGGTAGCGCGCGTGGAAGGGAGTGCCTTCCTCGATGGTGAGGTTGTAGGCGGACAGGTGGGGCGGCTCATGCTCCAGCGCCTCGGAGAGGTCGCGGCTGACGCCGTCAACCGTCTGGCCCGGACTTCCATAGATCAAGTCGAGGCTGAAGTTCTCGAAGCCGGCCTCGCGGACGCTTCTCAGGGCCTGGCGGGTTTCCTCGGCGCTGTGCACCCGGCCCAGGAACCGGAGAAGCTCGGCGTCGAAGCTCTGCGCCCCGATGCTGATGCGGTTAACCCCGCAGCTGCGGTAGTCCCGGAAGCGGCCGGCGTCCACCGCGCCGGGGTTCGCTTCCAGCGTTATCTCCATCGCCTCGTCGAAACCGAACAACTTGACGGCCTCGTCGAGCACGGTGCCGATGCTGTTGCCCTCGAAAGTCGACGGTGTTCCGCCGCCGAAGAATACCGTCTTCACGGACCGGCCGGTCCAGGCTTCCGACTCGGAATAGCGGCGCAACTCCCGCAGCAGCGCCTGAGTGTACTCCTCTTCGGGGATCCGGGCGGCGACGTGCGAGTTGAAGTCACAGTAGGGGCACTTGCTGATGCAGTAAGGGATGTGGACGTAGAGGGAGAAGGGCTCCGCGGTGTGGTCGGTGACGTGGGACACCCTGCTCCCCATCAAGGCTTGATATCCTGGAGGAACCAGTCGCTGGCGACCTCCTTGCCCAGGCCCATCTTCTCGGCCGCCTTGAGGATGCAGTGGCCCATGGCGGCGAACTGGACTCCTGTGCCGATGTTGTTGAGGAAGAAGGTGATCTGGCCGGCGTCGGTGCGGCCCGGGACGCGCCCGGACAGGAAGTCCGAGATCTCCGGGTAGACGGTCCAGTCCCTGGGCTTTTCCTGGCGGATTCCCGGCAGGTCGTCGATGCCCGGCGGCAGGTGGTGCCGTATGCCGCCCATCTGCGTATGGATGCCGGTGATGTCGGCTTGGGCGTACACGGATTCATCGAGCTCGAACTCGCGGATGGCGTTGTAGTGCACGCCGGGCTGCAGCAAGTCTCCCGAGATGATGGGGGATGAGGTGCTGGTGGCGGTGCAGATGATGTCGCACCCGGCGACGGCCGAGGCCACACTGCCGGTGGGCTCCACCTCGATGGCGTCTGTCGACATCTCCTCGGCGAAGGCCTGCCGGTGCTCGGGCCGGGGGCTGTAGACCTTGACGGTATCGATGGGGAGCACGTGGGTGAAGAGGCGGAAGTGGGCGCGGGCCTGCCCGCCGGTGCCGATGAGCCCCAGCCTCGTGGCCTCCGGCCGGCACAGCACCTTGGCGCCCAGCGCGCTGGTGATGGCCACCCGGGTCTGCTGGATGACGCCGTCCGGCATGATCCCCAGCAATTCGCCGGTCTCCAGGCTGAACACCTGGACCAGACCCAGGAACAGTCCCCTGCCGGCCAGCGGCAGCTTCTCCACCCGCATCGCGCCGTTGTAGGTCTCCTGGCGGACGATGTCCGAGGTGATCCGCAGGGCCAGGACGCCGAAACGCTCCACCGCCCCCTCCACGGACTTAAAGCTGTAGGAGGCGTCGTCCATGGAGTGGTGCGCGTAGATGTGGCTCGTCGGCCGGTGCACCGAGCGGCCCTCGGGAAGGTCCCGGTAGGCCGTCGCCAGGGCCTCCAGGCACTCGTCGAGGTCGATGGCTTGCCGTACGTCGTCGTTGTCGAGGATGCGTGTCATGGGTGTTCCTTCCAACAGTAGCTGTCATGCACCGGCGGCGCCTCCGGGCGCCGCTGCCGCCGCCACGGCCTCGCCCCCGCCGGCGACGCGGATGGCGTGAATCCTCTCCGCCGTGGCCGGGTGCGAGTCGTGGTAGGCGGAGTACCACGGGTGCGGCGTCGGGTTGCTCAGGTTGTTGACGGTCAGCGCCAGCAGGGCCTCTTCCAGGGGCTTGCCGTCGTCCAGCAACCGTACCGCGAAACCGTCGGCCTCGTATTCGTGCCGGCGCGAGATATGGTTCATAAAGGGCGCCAGCCAGAATGTAAACGGCCCGGAAATCAGAGAGAAGATGACAAGCGCGGTATGGTGCGCGGGTTCGTCGAGCCCGAAGGTCCGGAACAGGGGCGGGTAGTCCAGCAGGAGGCTCAACACCCACAGGCCGGCCAGCGTGAACACGGCGCTCAGGCCCAGGCCCTTGAGCACGTGCCGCATCTTGTAGTGGCCCATCTCGTGGGCCAGCACCGACAGGAGCTGGCCCCGGTCCAGTTGCTCCAGCAGCGTGTCGAACAGGACAATCCGCTTGGCCTTCCCCAACCCGGTGAAGTAGGCGTTGGAATGGCCGGACCGCTTCGAGCCGTCCATGGTGTAGATGCCGCTGGTCCTGAGGCCCACCCGCTGCGCCAGCTCCGCGATGGCGTCCCGTAACGAGTCGTCAGCCACCGGCGAGAAGCGGTTGAACAGCGGCGCGATCAGGGTGGGGTAGATCACCAGCATCAGCCCCTGGAACGCGAACACGAAGGCGAAGACGTAGACCCACCACCACGCGCCGGTGGCCTTCATGAGCCACAGGACTCCGTAGAGGAACGGCGTTCCGAGCACCACGGCCAGGACCGTCCCCTTGACCCTGTCCATGACGAACGTGCGCACGTCGGTCTTGTTGAAACCGAAGCGTTCCTCGAGCACGAAGGTAGCGTAGATCCGCAGGGGCAGGGAGGCGACGACGAAGATCCCGCCGACGGCGAGGCAGAACAGGATTCCCCCGGCTTCCGAAACCGGCAGGAAGGACCCCGTGCCGCGGGTCAGGCGGTCCACCCACGGCAGTACGCCCCCGAACAGCACCACCAACGTCAGCGCGGTGCCGTAAACGGCCGACCAGCGCGCGAACCGTCCCCGGGCCAGGGCGTAACGTACCGACTTCGCGTGAGTTTCCGGCGATATCCTTCCCGCCAGGAGTTCCGGCAACCGGCCCTCGCGCCACTGCCGCTCGAGATGCCTCAGGTTGGCTTCGTTGAGCAGGGACTCGGTGGCCAGTTCCGCGACCAGGAAGGTCAGAAACAGCGAGGCGATGACGTATTCCATGGAAATTGCGAAAGACGGATAGCTGTGGTTATCATTAGTGTAGGATTAGTGTCCTGTCCGGTCAATTCGCGTGCCGATGGACCGGAGAGGACACTAATCTGATTTTTGGCGCGGCAACGCCTTGGTCCCGTTGCCGGGCACTGCGGAGGTTTCCCATGCTGACCAACAAGGTAAGCGAGATCATGACGACCGCGGTCATCACCGCCGAGCCGTCGAGCACCATCCGGGAGGTAACCCAGTTGATGGTGGATCGCCGGGTAGGCCGGGTGGTGATCACGGAGAACGACGCCCCAGCCGGCATCTTCACGGAGACGGATGTCCTGAGACGGGTCATGAACCGCATCCTGGACGTGCACAAGACGCCCATCCGCCGGGTCATGACCACCCCCGTCCAGGGAGTTCCCGAAGGGACATCCATCGTCGAGGTGCTGGGGAGGATGTACCAGGGACGCTACCGGCACCTGGTTGTCTACGGCGACGACCGGCGCATGGTGGGGCTGGTCTCCATGCGCCGCATTCTCAACCTGGTGGTGGAGTTGGGCGCGAACCTGCGCGACTCGCGGACCGTGGGCGAGGTGGTTTCCGGCGCGGTTCCCACGGTGGATGCCGCCATGCCGGTGACCCAGGTCATCGACAAGATGGTGCGGGAGCAGAACGGCTGCGTCATGGTTTCCGGTGACGGCAAGACCGCCGGCATCTTTACCGAGCGGGACGTCCTCACGCGGATCGCCCTGGAAGACCGCGACATGGGGCAGGTGCCGGTGTCCGACGTCATGACCCCCGATCCTCTGGTCGCCACCGGGTCGACGCCGGTGCAGGAGGTGCTGGCGACCATGCGCGAAAACGGCTTCCGCCATATGCCGGTGGCCGGCGACGGCGACGAGCTGGCCGGCATCGTCTCCGTGGCGGACGTGCTCCAGTACGCCAAGGCGCTCGACATCGACGACGTGGTGCGCAAGGCCTGGAAGGAGATCGAGGAGTTCTGGGAGTCCGACGAGAACTATACGCCGGGGTAGACGGATACCGAAACCGGCTGCAATCTTGCGGAATTCACTGTCAAAAAGGGGTTAAGTCCTTGTTTCGGCTAGGTTCTGTTGTTAGAATAGCCAGCCAATAATATTTCGCCCCGCAACAATGGAGAACGACATGCCCGTTGTCAACGATCTCAGCATTAGCGTCGCTACTGCCAACGGTTCAGGAAGTGCCTCGTCCAACAACATCCTGTTCAAGTCCATCTTCAAGATGGGCATCCCTTGCTCCTCCAAGAACATGTTTCCGTCCAACATCCAGGGCCTGCCCACCTGGTACCAGATCCGGGCCAACGCCGACGGTTATCTGGGGCGGAAGGACGTCATCGACGTCATGGTCATGTTCAACGACGATACCTCGGACAAGGACATCTACCGGGTCCGGGACGGCGGGCTGATCCTTTACGATGACTCCAAGCCGTTGCCCGACGACCTGAAGCGCGACGGCGTCCAG
>JAJDTQ010000112.1 GCA_022827045.1 Candidatus Binatia bacterium | reverse complement strand
CATGCGCCAGGCCGGGCGTTACATGAAGGAATACCGCGAGGTGAGGGCCCGGGTCGGCTTTCTCGAACTGTGCAAGACCCCGGACCTGGTAGCGGAGGTCACCGTGACACCGGTGGAGCGGCTCAACGTGGACGCTGCCATCATCTTCGCCGACATCCTCCTGCTGCTGGAGCCCATGGGGGTAGGGTTGGAATACGCCGAGGGTGGACCGAAGATCCAACGGCCGGTGAGGACGGGCGGGGACGTCGACGCGCTCCGCGATCCGGTGCCGGAAGAGTCCCTCTCGTACGTGTGCGACGCCGTCCGCGCCACCCGTGCGGCCCTGGCCGGGCGCGTGCCGCTGATCGGGTTCTGCGGCGCCCCCTTCACGCTGGCGTCCTACCTCATCGAAGGCGGCGCTTCGCGGAACTACATCCACACCAAGCGCCTGTTCCACACCGACGCCGGCGCCTGGAACACGCTCATGGAGCGGCTGGTGGCCTCCACGGTTTCGTATGTCAACGCCCAGATCACGGCCGGCATCGACGCCCTTCAGGTTTTCGACAGTTGGGTGGGATGTCTCGCGCCGGACGACTATCGCCAGTACGTCCTGCCGCACATGCGCCGGCTGATGACGGGAGTGACCCCCGGCGTCCCGGTCATCCACTTCGGCACCGGCACCAGCGGACTGCTAGAACTCATGCGGGAGGCGGGCAGCGACGTGCTGGGCGTGGACTGGCGCATCGATCTGGACCAGGCGTGGAGCCGCGCGGGCCATGACGTGGCCATACAGGGCAACCTCGACCCCGTGGCCCTGTTCGCGCCCCCGGCCGAGATCCGCCGGCGGGTCCGGGACATCCTCCGCCGCGCCGAAGGCCGTCCAGGGCACATCTTCAACCTTGGCCACGGCATCCTCCCCGAAACCCCCGTGGACCACGTAAGAGCCATGGTGGACGCCGTGCACGAGCTCAGCGGATAGAACGATTCTTGTAGTCAAATCAACTAGTTGTAAACTTCAAGTTCTGACCCTACCGACATTTCGTTCTGTGGCGGGAATGACCAAGCACATCATCGTCATCGGCGGCGGCATTTCGGGCCTGGCCGCGGCGCACCGGTTGACAGAGCTGGGCCGTGCCGGCTCCTTGGACCTGCGTGTCACCCTGCTGGAGGCTTCCTACCGCCTGGGCGGCGTGATCGCCACCGAGCACGCCGGCGATCTCCTCATTGAGCTCGGTCCGGATTCCTACATCACCGACAAGCCCGCGGCGTTGCGCCTCTGCGAGCGCCTCGGGCTCACCAACCGCCTGATTGCACCCCAACAGGGCGCGTTGAAGCTCTATGCCGTCCACAGGGGCAAGCTTACGCCGCTCCCCGAAGGGTTTCTGCTGATGGCTCCCACGCGGGTCGGCTCGGTGCTGCGGAGTCCCGTGTTCTCCTGGGGCGGCAAGCTGCGAATGGCGCTGGAGCCACTGGTGCGCCGACGCGTCGATGACGACGAGAGCCTCGCATCGTTCGTGCGCCGTCGGTTCGGGCGGGAAGTCCTGGAGCGCGTTGCCCAGCCGCTCATCGGCGGCATCTACGCCTCGGACCCGGAGGCTCTCAGCCTGGCCGCCACCATGCCCCGGTTCCTGGAAATGGAACGCAACCACGGCAGCGTCATTTTCGGCACCCGCCGCGCGCAGAAGCGCCGCGCCCAAACCGCGGACGAGACCGGGGCGCGCTGGAGTCTGTTCGTCAGCATCGACGGCGGCATGGAAGTGCTCGTGCGCGGGATTGAGGAGGCCCTCGGTGCCGGTGTGGTACGCCTTGGCGAGACCGTCCGTGCACTAGGCTGGAATCCCGACACCCACCAATGGCGAGTCGACACCAGCCGTTCCGGGTTTGAGGCGGCCGCCGTCATCTGCACCCTGCCGGCCGACGCGGCGGCAACGGCCGTGACAACCCTGGATCCCGAGTTAGCCGCGGAACTGAGGGCGATTCCCTTCTCATCCACGGCCACAGTCAACCTGGCGTATCGGCGAAGCGACATCGCCCACCCCCTCGACGGCTACGGATTTGTGGTCCCGCACGTAGAGCGCCGGAAGATCATGGCCTGCACCTTCAGCAGCATAAAGTACGCGGGCAGAGCTCCGGAAGAAATCGCCCTGCTGCGCTGCTTCGCTGGCGGCGCCCTGCAGGCAGACCTCCTCGATCAACCCGACGAGGCCCTGGAAGCCCAGGTCCGGGAGGATCTGGAAGCGCTCCTCGGCATCTCCAACGCGCCGACGCTATGCCGCACCACCCGCTATGCCGACAGCATGCCTCAATACAACGTCGGCCACCTAGGCCACGTCGAAAGGATCGAGACCCGGATGCAGAAGTTCCCAACCCTCGCGCTAGCTGGCAAGAGCTACCGCGGCGTCGGCATCGCCGACTGCGTCCACGGTGGCGAGACGGCCGCGGAACGAGTCGTGGAAGGACTTGCGCGGGGCGCGTGACGGCGATGCTCCGCCGCCGACTCTCCGTTCAACTCCCCGCATCAAGTCCGAGATGACGGAGCGGCTGGCCCGATAGTCTGCCTGCTGAGGGTCGGCTCGTAGAGCATCTGGATGACAACCCCATCGGGGTCGGCACAGTAGAACGATGCGCTGCCGTCGCGGTGGCGCTTGAAGGGTTTGATGATGGTGACCTGCCTGGCGCGGAGCTCGTTTTCGAGCTCCTCGACGCGTTCGATGTCGGAGACGATGAAGCCCAGGTGGTCGAGGGACGAGGTGGCGGCGGGCGCCCGGTCGCCGGGGGTTTCGTGGAGGGCGAGGTTGTCCGGGCCGGAGCTTAGGTAGGCGTTCTGCGGATCGGGCTGCCACACGACCTCCATGCCCAGGATGTCCTGGTAGAAGGCTTTCGAGCGCTCGACGTCCTTGACGTTGAGGGCGATGTGGCGCATTCCCATCAGGCCGCTGGGTGCCTTGGGCATGGGTCCGGTCCTTGTCGGAGTTGATGCGAGGCCGGCGCGGGGCCAGCCTCGCTTGCGGAACTAGCTGCCGAGGGCGTCCTGGATGGCCCGGGCGGTGTTGAGCCGGGCCAGATGGGAACGGAACTCGCCGGACGCGTGGATGTCGTCGAGGGCGTCGACTCCGTCAGCCACTCCACTGGCGGCCGCGGCAATGGCATCTCCGGTGAGCGCCTTGCCCCGGAGCTGGTCCTCCACCCCGGAAGCCCGGAATGGCGTGCCGGCAAGGCCGGTGACGCCGATGCCGATGTCGGCACAGGTGTCGCCGTCGGTCCGCAGGCACACGGCGATGCCGACGATGGCGAAGCCCGACGCCTTCTGCTTGACCTTCCGGTAGGCGGAGCGGGTGCCTGCGCCGGGCAAGGCGACGCTCACCGCCGTCAGGATCTCGTTGGCCTCGATGGCGCTGGTCAGCGGCCCCAGAAAGAAGTCCCCGGCCGCCACCGAGCGCTCGCCTCCCTTGCTGGTCAGGTGGACGTTGGCGCCCATGGCCAGCAACGCCGCGGGCCAATCCGCGGCCGGGTCCGCGTGGACCACGCTGCCGCCGATGGTGCCGCGGTTGCGCACCTGCGGGTCGCCGATGCTGCCCGCGACCGTGGCCAGCAGCGAGCAGTTCTCATTCACCTCGCCGGAGGTCTCGACCTGGTGATGGGTCACCAGGGCGCCGATGCGAAGCGTGCCGCCGTCCAACCGGATCTGGCGCAACGAGTCCAGCCGCTTGAGGTCGATGACAACCGCGGGCTGCGCGAGCCGCAGCTTCATCATCGGCAGCAGGCTGTGCCCGCCGGCCATCACCTTGGCGTTGTCGCCGGCGTCCGCCAGACTGGCGGCCGCGGCCTCAAGACTGTCCGGAACGATGTAGTCGAAAGCTGCAGGTATCATGATCGGATCTCGCTATTCGTTTACTTGCCGCCCTGGCACAGGCGCCAGATCTTCTCGGGCTTAAGCGGCATGTCGATATGGGTGACCCCGAACGGGGCCAGCGCATCCACCACGGCGTTGACGATGGAGGGGGTGGAGCCGATGGTGCCGGCCTCGCCCACTCCCTTGACCCCCATGGGGTTCACCGGCGACGGGGTCTCCGTGCGGTCGAACTCCAGGGTCGGCACGTCTTCCGCCCGGGCCACGGCGTAGTCCATGAGGCTGCCGGTGACGAGCTGGCCGTCCTCGTCGTAGACCACCTCCTCCAGGAGCGCCTGCCCGAGTCCCTGGGCTATCCCGCCCTGCACCTGGCCGTCCACGATCATGGGGTTGATGACCTTGCCGCAATCGTCCACGGCGATGTACCTGAGAATCTCGATCTCGCCGCTCTGAGTATCCACCTCCACCACGCAGATGTGGGTGCCGAAGGGGAACGTGAAGTTAGAGGGCTCGAACACCGATGTCGCCTGGAGACCCGGCTCCATGCCGGCCGGCAGCTTGGTGGCCACGTGGGCCTGCAGCGCCACTTCCTGGATGGTGATGCCCTTGTCGGGCACGCCCTTGACCGAGAACTTGCCGTCCTCGAAATCCAGGTCGTCGGTGCTGCATTCCAGCACGTTGGCGGCGATGGCCTCGGCCTTCTCCCTGACCTTCTGCGTCGCCATGTACACGGCGGTGCCGCCGACGGAGATGCCGCGGCTCCCGAAGGTGCCGATGCCGTTGGGCACCACAGCCGTATCGCCGTGGAGCACGGCAACGTCCTCGATGGGAACGCCCAACTCGTCGGAGACGATCTGCGCGAAGGTGGTCTCTTCACCCTGGCCGTGGGGCGAGACGCCGGTGAGCACGGTGGTCTTGCCGGTGAAGTCCAGCCGCACGGTCCCGCTTTCCCAACCGCCCGCCGGCAGCGCCGCCGAGGGGCCCATGGCGCAGATCTCGACATAGGTGGAGAAGCCGATGCCGATGTAGCGGCCTTCCTCCCGCGCCCGCGCCTGCTCGGCGCGAAGGTCCTCGTAGCCCACCATCTCCAGAGCCCTGTCCAGCGCCGCCTGGTAGTTGCCGCTGTCATAGGCGAGCCCGGTGGCCACCGGCAGCGGGAAATCGTCGGGCTGGGCGAAGTTCTTGCGGCGCACCTCAACCGGGTCCATGTCCAGCTCGCGCGCGATCAGGTCCATGGTCCGCTCTATCACCAGGGTGGCCTCGGGCCTGCCGGCGCCGCGATAGGCGTCGGTGGCTACCTTGTTGGTGAAGCCGCCGGTGGAAGTGAACTTCAAGGTGGGGATCTTGTAGGACCCGCTGATCATCAGACCCGTGAGCGGCGGCATTCCCGGCGTGAGGAGCTGGTGGTAGGCCCCGGTATCCAGCAGGCTGTCGTAGGTGACGCCCAGGATGGTGCCGTCCTTTTTCACCGCCGCTTCCACCGTGCCCACCTGTCCGCGTCCGTGGATCGTCGCCTGGATGTTCTCGCGCCGTCCTTCGATCCACTTCACCGTGCCCTTGAGCTTCATCGCCAGATGGGCCAACAGCGCCTCTTCCCGGTAGACGTTCAGCTTGCAGCCGAAGCCGCCGCCCACCTCCGGGGCGATGATGCGGATGCGATGTTCCGGAAACCCGAGCACGAGCGCCAGCATGGCCCGGAGCAGATGCGGGATCTGCGTCGAACTCCACACCGTCAGCTCATCCTCGCCGGGGAAGTACCGGGCCACCACGCCGCGGGTCTCCACCGAAATCGGCGCCAGCCGTTGATGGATGAACTTCTGCTTGACGATGACGTCCGCCTCGGCGCGGGCCTTGTCCATGTCACCCGTGCCGCACTCGAAGGTGAAGGCCTGGTTGCTGTCCCACTGGGAATGGACCAGCGGCGAGCCCGGCTCCAGCGCCTTCTCAAGATCCGAGACCGCCGGCAACGGCTCGTAGTCCACCTCGATCAAGTCGATGGCGTCCCGGGCCGTATACGAATCCTCGGCCACCACCGCGGCCACCGGCTCTCCCACGTAGCGCACCTCGCCCTGGGCCAGCACGGGGTGCGGCGGCGTGCGCAGCGTCGGGTTGGCCGCGGCGCAAGGCACCGAGCCCACGCTGTCGCCGATGTCCGCGCCGGTCACGACGCTGACGACCCCGGGTAACGCGGCCGCGGCGTCCGTGTTGATGCCGTTGATGCGGGCGTGGGCGTGAGGGCTCCGCAGAAGGGCCACCTGCATCACGTCCGCCATCCGCAGATCGTCCACATAGTGCGAGAGACCCTGCACCAGGCGCGGGTCTTCACGCCTCTTTACCTTAGTTCCTACGAGCTTGCTTACAGGCATGGCTTACGTCCCAGCTTTCATTTGTTCCGCGGCCTGCTGCACCGCGTCGACGATATGCTTGTACCCGGTACAACGGCAGATGTTGCCTTCGAGACCGTGGCGGATCTCCTCCTCCGAAGGGCTCGGAATCTCCTGGAGGAGCTGCTGCGTGGCCATGATCATGCCGGGCGTGCAAAAGCCGCACTGGAGCCCGTGGCACTCCCAGAACGCCTCCTGTATCGGATGAAGCCCTTCGTCGGTGGCGAGCGACTCGATGGTCCGGACCTCGCAGCCGTCCGCCTGCACCGCCAGCAGGGTGCACGACTTCACCGCCGCGCCGTCCACCATGACGGTGCAGGCACCGCACAGGCTGGTCTCGCAACCGATGTGGGTCCCCGTGAGACCGAGCACATCCCGTAGATAGTGCACCAGCAGCAGCCGCGGCTCCACTTCGGCCGTGCGGCTGGCGCCGTTGACTGTAACCTCGATTTTGGTCGTGTTTGCCATAGTTCCTCAGCCTTTCGGGTCGAGAGAATATACGTCGTCCGATCGCAGGTCAAGTCAAATTTCAGCGCCTGCAAAGCGCGCCTGCCAGTGCTACGAGTCCGCATGTCCTTGACGGTTTGGCCGCACCTGTGACAGATTTTCGGGTTTGCGGCCGGGAGGCGCCTTGCGCCGCCGGCCCGCTGCCATGAGCCGCAACTTCAACCACAGACCCGGAGGCAATTCATGAAGGTATTCATCACCGGAGCCGGAATGCTGGGCTGCCACACGGCCAGGGAGCTGACGCAGAACGGACACAGCGTCCACCTCTACGACCTCGGACCCGATCCCGACTACGTCGCGGCCATCGCCGGAAAGAAGCGGATCACGACGGTGCGCGGCGACCTCCTGGACATGCCGAATCTGCTCCGCGCCCTTTCCAAGGCCAAGCCCGACGTGTTGGTGCACACCGCCGGTTTCATCGGCGGCCAGGTGGAAAGCCCGCCCTACCGCGGCTTCCAGACCAACACCGTGGGGTCGGTGAACGTCTTCGAGGCCTGCCAGATCTCCCGGATCAAGCGGCTGGTTCACCTCAGCACGTTCGGCGTCTACGATTGGGACAACATCCACAAGGGGCCGGTCAAGGAGGACGCCCCGCGCTGGGGCAACCGGTTCTACCCCGCTACCAAGGTGGCCAACGAGGTGCTGCTGGACGCGTACGAGAACTATTACGGCATGGAGTGCGTTCGCATCCGGCCCACCGGCGTCTACGGCCCGGGGCACTATCGCGGCGGCTCCGGCGGCGGCATCGCCATGAACGACCTGGTGCGCGCGTGCATGGGCGACGCGCCCATCGAGCTCGAGGACCGGCACGTGGGACCCAACGATTTCGTCTATGCCGCCGACGTCGGCCGCGGCATCGCGCTGGCCTGCACGGCCAAGGACGCGCCCGGCAAGGCCTTCCACGTGGGCGCCGGGAAGAACTACGGCCCCGCGGACTTCCTGCAGGCGCTGCGCAGGCTGCTGCCGGGCCGGGCCGTCGCGCTGGCCGCGGGAGCCGGCAAGAAGAAGGCAAGGCCGCGCGTCGACCTGTCCGCGTCCCAACGAATCCTCGGCTACAAGCCCCAGTATTCGCTGGAGAAAGGGCTCGCGGACTACATGGAGGTGGTGCGGAAACACGGTTTCTGGCACTGAAGCCAAGGGCGGGAACGGGCCAGCGGCACGTAAACCGATGGCAGAGAAACAGGGTCCTTCGACTCCGCTTCGCTACGCTCAGGACGAACGGTTGTCAGAGCCCTTTCTCCGTTTGTCCTGAGCGTAGGGAGGCGCCAGCCGACCGAAGTCGAAGGACAACCCGATTACTCGGACACGCCGCTAGGCCGACCCTCTCGCAACGCCGTCCTTGAACCGGTCGAGGATCGCGTCGACGTCGATGCCCAGCTCGCGTCCTTCGCGGATCACGCCTTCCTTCTGGCTGGTCCAGCTCTGGACGAACATGTTCTCCAGGAACTCGCGGTTGCCGGGGTCCTCGGCGAAGCGCGCTAGCTTCTCCATGACCATGTCCTCGTGGCCTTCCTCGTCGTCGACGATGTCCTTGGCGAGTTGACGCACCACCGGATCGGGGGTGACGTCCCTCATGTGCTCCATGAACACCACCGCGGATTTCTCGGCGATGTTGCAGAGCCGAAAGGCGCGCACGTCGCCGGTGAGGAACTGCCCGAAGTAGCCGTCGTAGGCCTCCGCGGGAATATCGTCGGCGGCGCCGCGGCCGGTAAGGTAGTCCCTGATCAGCGCGTAGTGCTTGTACTCGTCGGCCGCCTGCTCGGCTACGCCGGCGCGCTCGTGGGGCTCCAGCTCGCCGTATTGCAGCAGCGCCTTGGTAAACGCCACCGCGTGGGCCAATTCCTTCTTCGCCTGCCGCTGCATGAGGCCGACGAATTCCGGGCTTTGTGGATCGAGCTCCGCCAACGCCTTGCGGATGGCAATGACGGGCCCCTCCAACTCATCGTGGTATCGGCTCCACAAGGACTCGACGAATTCCCTTCCGGTCATCTTGCTATCCCTCCGTCTCGGCGTTGATTCAAACTACCCGCCGGGCTGTCGCGGTGTCAATTGGCGAGCCTTTGCCGTGTGAGGAGGTACTGCTACAAGAGACCACGGGATATGCTGATCGGAGCCGTGCAAGACACGGCGGCATGAACCGGAAAGGAGACGCGACATGGCGGACGACGCGCGCAAGGCTTTCGAGGACGTATCGCTCGGCGCCACCAACAAGGCCTACGACATCATCGCCGACCTCGACCCCGAATACTCCCGGCACCTCACGGGGCTGTTCGTCGACGGCACGTTCGGGCGCGAGGGAGCGCTGGACCGAAAGACCAAGGAGCTCATCATGGTGGGCATCACCTGCGCCCTGAACCGGCCTCGCGGCGTGCGGCTTCACTGCGAACGGGCACTCAAGCTCGGCGCCACGCCGCGCCAGGTGCTGGAGGCGGTGGAGGTGTCGGCCATACCCGGCGGCATGCCCGGGCTGTGGCTCGGCGCCGAGACGCTGGACGAGATCCTGCGCGAGCAGGGCATGGAATTCAAGTGAGCGAAGGCCACGGCCCGCTTCACGGGGTCCGGGTGCTGGACCTGACACGGGTACTGGCGGGGCCGTATTGCACAATGTTCCTGGGCGACCTGGGCGCGGAGGTCGTCAAGATCGAGCAACCGGGCCGGGGCGACGACACGCGAAGCTGGGGGCCGCCGTTCCAGGGCGGCGAGAGCGCCTATTTCCTGTGCGTCAACCGCAACAAACGGAGTGTCGCCCTGGATCTGCGGACCCCGGACGGCATCGCCGTGCTGCGCCGGCTGGCGCTACGGGCGGACGTGCTGATGGAGAACTTCCGTCCCGGCACGCTGGCGGGTTGGGGGCTGACCGAAGCGGACATCCGGCGGGAGAACCCGCGGCTGATCTACGCGTCGCTGTCGGCCTTCGGCGCCAGCGGACCCATGAAGGACCGGCCCGGCTACGACCTCGCGATGCAAGCCTGGGGCGGCCTCATGAGCGTCACCGGTCCGGCGGACGGCGAGCCGTCGAAAGTGGGGGTGGCCATCATCGACGTCGTCGCCGGGTTGATGCTGGGCAAGGCCATCGCCGCGGCGCTCTACGCGCGGGAAAGGACCGGCAAGGGGCAACGGATAGAGACCTCCCTCATGGAGGCGGAGGTGGCCAGCCTGATCAACGCCGGCAGCAACTACCTCGTGACCGGCCAGGTCCCCGGACGCTGGGGCAACGAGCATCCCAACATCGTGCCGTATCAGAGCTTTCCGACGGCGGACGGCCACCTCGTGGTGGCCATGGCCAACGACGCCATCTGGGGACGTTTCTGCGATGCAGCGGGCCGGCCGGAGCTTGCCAGGGAACCGCGCTTCGACACCAATGCGCACCGGGTGGAGAACCGCGACGCCCTTATCGCCATCCTGGAGGAGTTGTTCCGCGCCCGCCCGCGCCGCGAGTGGATCGAACTCCTCAACCACGCCGGGGTACCGTGCTCTCCGGTCCAGAACATCCAGGAAGTCTTCGAATCCGAACAGGTACGGGCCACCGGGATGCTTCGGGAGATCGACCACCCCACCGCCGGCAAGGTACGGATGGCCGGGCTCCCCGTGAAGTTCTCGGATACTCCGGCTTCCATCCGGCTGGCCCCGCCGCTCCTGGGGGAACACAACGACCAGGTGCTCAAGGAATGGCTGGAGCTGGACGACGCGGCCGTCGCGGAGCTGCGAGGCAAGGGGACGCTGGGCTAGCAAGACGAGGGAGTCAGCATGCAACATGGGATGACCTGGGAGGAGTTTCAGCCGGGCGACATCCACCGGACAGCCCGGCGCACCGTAACCGAGTCCGACGTGGTCCAGTTCGTCAACCTGGCCGGCCTCATGGAGCCCCTGTTCATCGATGAAGAGTACATGCGGAACGAGACCGAGTACGGCGGGCGCATCGCACCGGGCAGCCTCACCTTCGCGCTGGCCGAAGGACTGACCACTCAGACCGGCATGATCCACGGCACGGGTCTGGCCTTCGTCGGCCTGCAAGCAATGCGGCTCTACCGCCCGGTCAAGGTCGGCGACACCATCGGCGTCGAGATAGAGGTGCTGGAAAGCCGCCGGACCAAAACCCGCAACGCCGCAATCGTCCGTTGCCGGCACGTGGTGACGAACCAGCGCGGCGAACAGGTCATGGACTATACGGTGGAGCGGCTGATTCGCGGCAAGGAGGCGTAGGAGCGGGTTTCAAACTTGGCCGTGCCTGAACAGCGCGATGTCGGCCGGATCTGAACCCGCCGTTACGGAGCTTTCTTGTCCCCGGCGGGTTTTTCCGGGAAGAGCAGTTTGCGAAGTTGCACGATGAACTTCGGATCCACCGCGAACAGCCGCTTGACGGTCTCTTCGATCGCCGCGCCGGCCAACGGCCGGACCTCCAGACCCTGGCTGTTGACCTCGGCGGCGAACGCCGGGTCGGCCACGGCGGCGGCCAACGCCTTGCGCAGCATGGCCACCTGCGTGTCGGGGGTGCCGGGCGGCAGCGAGTAGGCGCGCGCGATCTTCGCCGGGTCGTGGACGCCGTACCTGAGAAGCATCCGGTCGTCCCGAGACTTGGCCAAGTCTATGGCGTTGGGCACCGAAGGCAAATCCGGGTGAGGCTCGGCCATGGCCTGCAGCACGACCTTGGCGTCCCTCGCGGCGAGCATCTTCCCCCACCCCTTCTTCACGTCCTGCCAGTACCAGCACCCGCCTTCCAACTCCCGGTTGCCGGCGGCCAGGCGCACGTTCTCCGGACCCTTGAACCCGTGGATGAGCTTGATGGGCAGGGCCAAGGCAGCGCCCAGGACGCGCGACATGTTGGTGGTGGCGTCGTTGCGGCCGACGCCCCCGAGCTTGACGGGTTTCTTGGCGCCGGCCCACCCCGCCACATCGCCGATGCCGCTTGCCTTGGTGAGGATGCATACGGGATGCAGGGTGGAGACCGCGCCCACCCACCCGAAGCGCCGGGTGTCGAGCCGCACTTCCTTGCTGCCGAATATCTGGTTGTGGATGATGTCGCCCGGCCAGTGGCCCACCGTCCGTCCGTCGGGCTTGGCTTCGCGGTAGAGGTACTCGGCGGCGACCGTGCCGCCTCCTCCCACCATGTTCCTGACCGCGACTTTGGGGCGGCCCGGGACATGCCGGCCGATGTGCCGGGCGAGAACGCGGGTGTAGTTGTCGAAGACGCTTCCGGCGCCGGCGCCCACCACGAAAGTCAGGGTGCGCTCCTGCGCCGAGGCGCCCGCGCCGAGCAGCGGCGGGAGCGCCAGTACCAGGACTGCCGCGAGAATACGCGTGGGGAACATGGGCACGTTGGTCCGCCTCGCGGGTTGTTTGACGAAGGCTCGTCAGGAACGCGGCCGCTTCTTCGGTTCAGGCCCCGTTCAGCCTTGGCATGACCTCCTTGTGGAAGAGGTTCAGGGAGTCGATGACCTTGTCGTGGGCGAGGTTGCCGATATGGAACATGCCCATGAAGTGGTCGGCGCCGATCTGGCTCATCTGCTGGTTGACCTGCCGCGCCACGGTGTCGGGGCTGCCGGCGATGACGAACCCCGTGTCGATGAGCTGCTCCCAGCTCATGGGGTGGAAGTTGACCCGTTCCTCGTTGCCGGGGCGGAAGTAGCTGGCAGACCTGGCGCTGACCATGGCCTCCTTGACCTTGCGCTGGTCGACGGCGATCTCCGTCTTGGCCTCGTTGAAGCCGCGGTTCCACAACGTGAAGAAATACCGCAACGGCGGCTCGGCGACGGCGCGGGCCAGCTCGTCGGTCTCGCCCACGTAGATGTGGCGGCAGAGGACGAACTTGTCGGGGCCGCTCTCCCAGCCGTCTTCCCTGGCAACCTTGCGGTAGTAGTTGAAGGTGTCCTCGATCTGGTCGGTGGTCTGGTACACCTGCGCGATGGGAACCTGGCGATTGACGCACCACTCGATGGACTCGGCGCTACGCGCCGCCACCCAGATGGGCGGGTGCGGCTGCTGAACCGGGCGCGGCCAGATGGCGCAGTTCTCGAACCGGAAGAACTCGCCCTCGTAGCTCCACACCGGTTTGGTCCAAGCGGTCATGATGACATCGAAGGCTTCGCCGAACCGTCCACGCGACTCCTGGGGCTTGACGTTGTACCAGAGATACTCCGAGGGAATGCCGCGGACGAAGCCGGCGATCAGGCGGCCCTCGGACAGGCAGTCGATCATGGCGTACTCTTCGGCCACGCGCACGGGGTGCTGGCGCAACGGCAGGATGTTGCCGAGCACGCCGATCTTGATGTGCTTGGTCTTCTGGCTCAGGGCCGCGGCGATGAGGTTGGGGGACGGCATGGTGCCGTAGGCGCTGTAGTGGTGCTCGTTGAAGACGACGCCCTCGAACCCCAGTTCCTCGCAGTAGGCCATCTCGTCAAGGTGCTCCCGGTAGTTTCGCGAGCCTACCGGCGGATCGAAATAAGAGCTCGGAACCGGTGTTCCGGGCACATCCTCGGGGACCTCCGGATAAGCCAAAAGGTCGAAGTTGTAGACTTTCATGCGGATCGATCTCCTTTGCGAGCGCGGGCGGTGGTCTGCCGGAACCGAACGACTAACCTAGTCCCATCCCTCGGCCACTGTCAATCACGGCGAGGTCACCCCGTGAACATCTCGATGATGGTTCCCGGCGGGAACGGCAGGCTCAACGAGTAGACGAAGACGAAATAGAATCCCGCCCATGCCACCAGCGTCAGCAGGACGCTGATGAACCACTTCTCCGCGGCCCCTACCTTGAGGAAGAGGAAGGTGCAAAGCGGCACCGTGATGGAGAAGCCGAGCAGCCAGATGGACACGAAGAAGCCGAGGATCCAGCCCACGATGGCCAGCGTCCGCCTGACGACCACCGGGTTCACGTCCTCGGAAGGCACCGCCGCCTTCCGCTGCCTGAGAAATCCGACAGCATCGATCTCGAGCTGGGCCAGGGCGAGCACGATCCCGGGAAAGCCGATCACCCAAGGGAACAGGCTGGCCCGAAAGCCCCAGTCCCTCGCTTCCCACACGCCCCATGTGAAACCTGCCAGGAGCACACCCGTGAAGACGATATGCCAGACGTTGAGAGTCTTGGGGCCCCCGGCCACCTCCATCTCCGGTACGGGGACGGCCGCGGTCGGGGCTCCGGCGGACTTCCGCTTTTCGTCGCGCCGCCGCTGGTATACCGGGTAGAGGATGCCCGCCAGGATGATCGTTCCGATGACCAGAACCCCGGGAAAACCCACCCACACCCAACCGTAGTTGTCGGTGGCCAGGAAGAGGTTCTTCTCCGCCAGCGAGCCCAGTACCAACCCCAGCAGCAGCGGCGGCCGTGGCCAGTCGAGCTGCACCATGACCCAGCCCAGAAGCCCGAAGGCCAGCACTACGATGAGATCCTCGAAGGCGTTGTTCTGGGCGAACCCGCCCAGATAGATGAGCACCAGCAGGAACGGCAGCACCAGGCTGCCGCGCACCTCGGTGATGCGCGCCAGTTGCTTGAGGAAGATGATGCAGATGGAGACGGTGATGATGTTCGAGACCACCACGATCCATACGAACGAGAACGTAAGGTCGAGGTTGCCTCCCCGACTGGCCGGTTCCAGCATCGGCGGTCCCGGCACGAGCCCCTGGATGATGAAAGCACCCAGCAGGATGGCCATGGTGACGCTGCCCGGGACGCCGAAAGCGATGGTGGGGACCAAGGCCCCGCCCAAGTTCGAGTTGTTGGCCGCGCCGGGGCCCAGCACGCCTTCCACCGCCCCCTTGCCGAAGCGCTCCTTGTCGGGCGAGCTTTGCACCGCGTGGGCGTAGGCGACCCACTGCGAGACGGCGCCTCCCATGCCGGGAATGATCCCGATGTAGGTGCCGATGGCGCTGCAGCGCAGCACCAGTCCCCAGTGGCGGAACGTGTCCTTGATGCCCTCCATCACTCCGCCGAGCTTCTCCACCTTCCCTTCCGCGATGCTGGACCCCTTGACCGAGAGCTCGATGACCTCGGGGATGGCGAACAGACCGAGGGTCACTGGCACCAGCTTGATGCCGTCCCAGAGATAGAGGTTGTCGAAGGTGAACCTCTCGATGCCGGAGATTGGATCGAGTCCCACGGTTGCGAGCATGAGCCCGAGTGCGGCGGCGGTGAGGCCCCGGATGACGGCCTCACCGCTCAAGGAGGCTAAAAAGGTCACCCCCAGGAGCGCCAGCATGAAGAACTCCGGCGACCCGATGGCCAGCACCAGCGGCCGGACGATGGGAATGGCCAGGGCGAGGGCGAAGGCGCAGAAGATGGCCCCCACCAGCGAGCTCATCAGCGACGCCCCCAAGGCGCGTCCGGCCTCGCCTTTCTTGGCCATGGGATGGCCGTCGACAATGGTGGACGCGGTAATGGCCTCGCCTGGTATGCCGAACAGGATGGAGGTGATGTCCCCGGTGGTGGCGGTGACCGCGGACATGCCCAAGAGGAAGGCGAACGCTTCCACCGCCTCCATCTTGAAGATGAACGGCAGCATCAGCGCCAGCGTGACCGGTCCGCCAAGCCCGGGCAAAATGCCCACGGCGAAGCCGATCACGATGCCCAGAATCATGAGCGTGAACGTGGTCGCCGTGAAAACCTGTGCTAGGCCGGCCCCGAAGGCCTGAACCATTTCGCCCATGATCCCTGACTTTCAGCGAAGGAAATGAACCCGGGTCAAAGAGAGGACCCGGGTATACGATCCGGATCGATCAGGAAACAGTCGGAAGGACCCGAACCAACGTGCCGTGCATTCCGGCGCGGCGCGCGTCCGCGCTACACCGGGCAAACGCTGAACGGTCTCCCGGCACACGCCACGCGTGGCCGGAAGACCGTCTCCTCCCCGGGATGCGTAACTACTTCTTCGGCAACAGGGTCTCCTTCAACAAGGACAACGTGTCGGCGTCCATGTCGTAGAGCCCCTGCATCTTCTTCGCCACCCAATTGCCGTCGTGCGGGTTCAACTCCACCTTTGACTTCTTGGCGGCGGCGACCAGCTCGGGGTCCTTCAAGGTGTCCGCAAATGCCTTCTGGAGCGTCTTGACCCGGTCCGCGGGCACTCCGGGCGGCAGGCTGTAGGGCCGCGACAGGGCGCGGTAGACGTCAGCGGCCACCCCCAACAGCTTCTTGCCGGTGTCGCCCTTGGCCAAATCGAATGCCACCCCCACGTCCTGGAGGTCGGGATGCTTGTCGGGGCCCACCTGGAGGACAGGCCTGACGTTGCCGCTTTCGATACCTTGGCTCCAGGTCGGCTTGATGGACTGCCACGCCCAGCAGCCGCCGTCGATCTCGCCCTTTTCCGCCGCCAGCCGTATGATCGCGGTACCGCCGTACCCCTCGATGATCTGTATCGGCAGGTCCGTCGCGGCCTTGATCAGCTTGGGCACGTCATCGGTGGTCGAGCCAGGACCGGTGGCGCCTATCTTGACCGGCCTCTTGGAGTTGAGCCACTCCTTGACGTTGCTGATGCCGCTGGCCTTGGTGAGCGCACAGGTGTTGTCATCCGTTGACGGAACACCGAGCCAGTTGAACTTGCGCCCGTCGAACCGGATGCCCTTCTTGCCGAGCACATGCTGCAGCACCAGGGGGCCGATCCAGTTGCCGATGGTCAGGCCGTCCGGCTTGGCCTTGGCATAGATGTAGTTGGCGGCGATCATGCTGCCGGCGCCGGTCCGGTTCTGAACCACCGTCCTGGGGTTGCCGGGGACATGTTTGCCGAAATGGCGGGCAATCAGCCGGGTGTAGGTGTCGAAACCGCCGCCCGGAGAGAATCCGACCACGAAACGAATGGTCTTGCCCTTGAAGAAATCGTCCGCTCCCGCTGCGAGGGACGGAACCAACGCCAGGACAAGCGCCGAAACCATGGCGATACGCAAAATTCGACTGTGCATAACGAGCCTCCTGAGCTTTCGCGTCGCGAGACGCCGCACGGACATTGAGCCTTTAAACCTCAGACTTCTTCTTTCACAAATCCACGCCAAAGAAAAGGGCGGGACGTAAATCCTCAAAGGGGGTTGACCTTCGCCAGGCGATGGCGTATGTTTAGCGAACGCTCGTTAGAACTACCGAACGCTCGTCAGAAAAATCAAGAGAAACAAGGAGTCACGGGAGATGACGCGGATATCGACTTTCGACGATTGGATCGACTGCTTCAGGGAATGGCAGAGGGACATCGGCTATGACGCGGACCTGTTGGGCGATTACAAGTTCGAGACCAAGCTCGGCGACGTGCATTGCGACGACATCGAGTTCGGCGACTACCAGGGCGACTCCAAGTGGGAGCGGGTAGGCCAGATACCGAACCAGTCCATCCGGGATGCGTTGCTCACCCTCATCGTCTACCAGGGCGACACCGAGTTCGCCTCGGTGGAGCAGCAGAAGAACCTGCTGGTCAACGCCCCCACCGAGTACGACCGGCAGGCCCTGATCCGGGTCAACAGCGACGAGATGCGGCACGGCTGGCAGATGTGCTACCTGCTGGTCAAGTACTTCGGCGATACCGGCCGGCTGGAGGCGCGGAAGCTGCTGGAACGCCGGGCCAACGAGCAGAAACGGCTGCTGGGGTCGTTCAACGAGCCGGTGAACAACTGGCTCGACTTCTTCACCTACACCCAGTTCGTGGACCGGGACGGCAAGTTCCAGCTCACCATGCTCAGCCACTCCGCCTTCGCGCCGCTGGCGCGCAGCGTCTCGGCGATGCTGAAGGAGGAGTTCTTCCACATGTTCACCGGGAACACCGGGCTCACCCGCATCGTCAGGGCCAACCGGATCCCCGTCCCGATCATCCAGAAATACTTCAACAAGTGGCTGTCCACCGCCTACGACCTGTTCGGCACCGACCATTCCTCGTCGGCCCAGTGGGCCTACGTCTGGGGCATCAAGGGCCGCTTCGACGAGGCCACCGCCGGGGAGCCCGCCGACAAGGAAAGGCTCAACGAGTTGTCCCGCCTGCAATACCTCGGCGAATGCCAGGGCTTGGTGGACAACCTCAACAACTTCCTGCCCGAGGGCGAGCCCCTGCTCAGGATTCCGGACGTGAAGTTCAACCGCTCCATCGGCGACCACGCGGGCGCGCGCTACAGCGTCGACGGCGATTTGCTCTCCGAGCCGGAATATGAGAAACATCTTTCCGAGGTGCTTCCCGGCGCCGAGGACGAGCGCGTCCTGAACGAGATCTTCAAGGACAGGGACTGGGTTCTTCAGATGAACTAGTCGGCCGCCTCGTCGCAGACGGGACAGCATGCACGTGCGCGGAGGATCCGCCGGCTGGACCTGTCTGCCGGCAGTGCGGCCTTTTCCCTCCGCGGGTAAGGAGAGCCCTGTGAATCGTTTCTGCCTCGTCTGTCAGAATGTCGACTGCAAGAGTCGGGGTTCCGAGGAACTCATGAAGGAGTTGCAGGAGCGGGTGGCGGCCAAGGGGCTGGACGACGTGGAGGTGCGTTCCTACATGTGCTTCGGCGCCTGCCAGGAAGGCCCCAACATGGTCGTCTATCCCGACAAGTGCTGGTATGCCGGAGTGAAGAAAGAGGACGTTGACGAGATCGTCGCGCACCTGGCCGGCGGTCCGCACGTCGACCGGCTGGACAAGATCGACCCCTCCCTCAAGGAACTCATCTATCAGCTGCTGGACACCGGAGTCTTTTAGCCGCCATGGAAGGCATCCTGTTCCCGCGAGGCGTGGTGGAGGGGCTCGAGGGGCTTGACGCCTACCGCTCGAGAGGCGGCTACGAGGCCGTCGGCCGGCTGAAGGAGCTGGCCCCCCAGGACGTCATCGCGAAGGTGGAGGCCTCGGGCCTGCGCGGCCGCGGCGGCGCCGGTTTCCCCACCGGCCGGAAGCTCGCCCTCACCCTGGAATGTCCTGAAACGCCCCACTACGTGGTCATGAACGGCGGCGAGGACGAGCCCGGCAGCCACAAGGACCGCGTGCTCATGGAGAACGTGCCCCACCTCCTCCTGGAGGGGATCATTCTCGCGGCCTACGCGGTGCAGGCGGAGAAGGCCTACCTCTACATCAACCACAACTATGAAACCGCTACCGGCGCGGTGAACGCCGCCATGCGCGAAGCCCGTGAGGCCGGTTACTGGGGCGAGGACGTCGCCGGTTCGGGTTTCAGCCTCGAACTCGTGACCGTAGCCGCGCCGTCGAACTACGTGGCCGGGGAGGATACCGCTGCCCTGGAAGTCATCGAGGGGAAGGAACCGCTGCCCCGGCAAAAGCCGCCGTTCCCGGTCACCGAGGGCCTGTTCGGCAAGCCCAGCCTGGTCAACAACGTGGAAACGCTGGCCAACATCGCGCCCATCGTCGCCAGGGGGCCGGAATGGTTCCGCTCCTTCGGCACCGGCGACAGTCCCGGCACCATGGTCTTTTCGCTGGGGGACGAGATGGAAAGGCCCGGCGTCTACGAGCTGCCGTTCGGGACTCCCCTGCGCCACCTCGTGGAAGAATGCGGCGGCGGCCTGAAGGACGGCAAGGGCATCAAGGCCATCCTCCCCGGCGGTCCGTCATCGGGGTTCCTGCTGCCCGACAACCTCGACCTGCCGCTGGATCACGACTCCCTGCGCGAGGCGGGCTCCTCCATCGGTTGCGGCGTCGTGAAGATCCTCACCGAGGACGATTCCGTGGTGGACGAGGTGGCACGGATCGCGGACTTCTTCGCCAGGGAGTCCTGCGGCCAATGCCCGGCCTGCCGCATGGAAACGAACATGCTCGTGGCCCTGCTCAAGAAGATCCAGCAGGGTGAGGGGAACGATGCGCTGGTGGAGCAGTTCGGGAAGGTGATCGCCTTCAACAAGGGGAAGGGGTTCTGCAGCCTGATCAACATGCCCGGCCCGCCCATCGAGAGCGCCGTGCGGCTCTTCCCCGAAGAATTCCGCGGCGCGTGACGGCCAACCGGCCTGAGCCCGGCTTCCTTACAGATCGAGATTCTTGGTCGGCACGTTGAAGACCACGCCGTCGCCGTTCCTCACCAGGCACATGTCGTTGCTCCACTCCTTCACCACCTCCACCTCGTCTCCCGGCGAGAACTCGGCCTCCTCGATCTCCGAGTTCTTGGTCGACTGATACTTGCAGGTAAACGCTTCCTTGACCGTGGCCATCCGAGGCCCCTCCCTTCTCTGTCGTTGGCGTGTGTTCGCGTTCAGGCTTCGTGAGCGTCCCGCCAGCTTCCGCGCCGGGTGGGATGACGCAAGGCTTCCTCCAGGCTCTTCAGGAAAGCCGTGCGGGGGACCTCCCGGGCGCCGAGGCTCAGCATATGCGAAGTTGTAACCTGCGCATCGATGAAATGGAAGCCCCAGCCGGCGAGCCGGTCCACCAGCCGCGCCAGCGCCACCTTGGAGGCGTCCGTCTCCCGGTGGAACATCGACTCGCCGAAGAAACCCCTGCCCAGGGCGATGCCGTAGATCCCTCCGACCAGGTGCCTGCCGAGCCAGCATTCGGCCGAGTGAGCCAACCCGGCTTCGTGGAGCCGCACGTACGCCCTTTCCATCTCCGCCGTGATCCAGGTGCCGTCCTGGCCCGGCCGCCCGACCGATGCACAGCCTCGGATCACACCCGGAAAGTCCTCATCGAAAGTAACCCGGAACTTTTCCTGGCCCAACACACGCCGCAGCCGCCTGGAGACGTGGAAGTCGTCCAGGTCGAGGACGCACCGGGGGTCGGGCGACCACCACAGGATCGGCTGCCCTTCGCTATACCAGGGGAAGATGCCCATGGAGTATGCCAGCAGGAGACGGGCGCTGCCCAGGTCGCCTCCCACCGCCAGCAGCCCGTCGGGTTCCGCCTCGTGCGGGGAAGGAAAGGCGAGCTCCCGGCTCAAGCGATAGACAGGCATGGATCAGACCATGGTGCAGAATCGAGGTGGTCGGTGCAAGGAGTGGTCTGGCTGATGGTGGTTCAAACTTGAGATTTCGAAGCGCAATCGTGCTATATTCGCGGCAGGATTACCGGCATGTTCAAGAGAATCGACCACGTAGCCCTGCATGTCGCGGACCTGGACCGCACCATCTCGTTCTATGAGGAGAACTTCGGCTTCCGGACCTATTTCCAGCACCAGGCCACGGCGGGGATGCAGATCGCCTACCTCAAGCTGGGCGACACCGTGCTGGAGCTGACTCACCGGAGCGACGGCTCCATGAC
>JAJDTQ010000099.1 GCA_022827045.1 Candidatus Binatia bacterium | reverse complement strand
CCGAGGAGGACAAGTGCGGCGAGCAGACGACAATGACGAAATCTGGAACACCGGATCATTCCCTCACCCTGTTCTCGGAAATGCGTCGCGGATGTGCATCCTACCGTAACGACAACAAGGGAGCCGCTCAGAGTAGCCGGTGCGCACCCATGGGCGCCGCCGGCACGCGGGCGGCGGTGTGGAACCCGTGCTGCAGCCTCACCCCTCCCGCGCCGCCTGAATCGTCTGCTCCACGTACACCTGCGCCAGATGGGAGCGGTAGGCGGGGGTGGCGTTGACGTCCTCGATGGGGTCGACGCCGTCGGTGACGAGCGCGGCGGCGCGTGCGATGGCGCTGTCGTCGAGCTTCTCACCGCGTAGTGCGGCTTCCACCTTTTCGGCGCGGAAGGCCACGTCGGTCATGCCGGTGACTGCTACCGAGATGTCTTCGCAGACGCCGTCGGCGGACTCTTTCAGGCACGCCGCGACGCCGACGATGGCGAAGCCCGCGGCCTGCCGCGACACTTTCTGGTACGACGTTTTGTAGCCGTCACGCGCGGGCACCCGGATCTCGGTGAGGAGTTCCTCGGGCATGAGGCTGGTGGTGAGCATGGTGATGAAGAACTCGCTCGCGGGGATCCAGCGCTCGCCGTCGGGTCCGGCGGCCTTGAGTTCGGCGTCCAGGGCCAGGATGGCGGCCGGCAGGTCTTCGGCCGGGTCGGCGTGGGCCAGTCCGCCGCCGACGGTGCCGCGGTTCCTTACTTGGACGTCGCCCACCACCACGGCGGTCTGGGCCAGCAGCGGACAGCGGCTCTGGATCAACTCGGACTCGGCCACGTCGGTGTAGGTGGCCAGGGCGCCGATGGCGATGTGGTCTCCCTCCTCACGGATGTAGTTGAGCTCGGTCAGGCCGCCGATGTCGATGATGACCTCGGGCTTGGCGAGCCGGAGCTTCATCAGCGGCAGAAGGCTCTGGCCTCCGGCCAGCACCTTGGCGTCGTCCACGTTGGCGGACAGGAGCGACAGCGCTTCCTCCAGGGAGGCGGGTGCGTGGTAGTCGAACGCGCCGGGGATCATGCCTGGGCCTCCTGAATCAGTTGCCACACGCGCTCGGGGGTGAGTGGCAAGTCCCGGACTCTGACGCCGAAGGGCTCCAGGGCGTTCTCCACCGCGCTGGCGATGGCGGCGGGGGAGGGGATGGCAGCCCCTTCGCCCGCGGCCTTCTGTCCCAGCGGCGTGAACGCCGAGGGTGACGGCGCGTGTTCCACTTCGATGTTCGGGGTCTCGGCGGTGGAGCACTTGCCGTAGTCCGTGAGCGTGATGGTGAGAAGCTGCCCTTCGTCGTCGTAGACGAAGCCCTCGCCCAGGGCGACGGCGATGCCGTGGGCCGCGGAGCCGTAGATCTGCCCGTCCACGACGTCGGGATGGATGATGGTGCCGTTGTCGCCGACGATGAGATAGCGCCGCACCTCGACCTTGCCGGTGCGCGGATCCACCTCCACGATGGCCACGTGGGCGCCGGCGCCGAAGGTGAACTGGGCGCGCACGCGGCGGTCCTTCCCCGGCACCAGGTTGGGCTGGGCGTGCGGGAAGGTGTAGTAGAAGGTGGTCTGAAGCCCGGCGTCGATGCCCTCGGGAAGAAGCGACTGGTTGTTGTAGGCGGCCTTGCCCAACTCGGCGAAGGTGATCTTGCGCCGCGGATAGCCCGGCACGGTCACCACCCCGTCGGCGATCTCCAGGTTCGAAGGCTCCGCGTCCAGGATGTGCCCGGCCACCTTCAGCACCTTCTCACGGAGTTGGGTGGCCGCGCCGATGATGGAGCCGATGTCGTAGAGGTGGAAGTTGTTTCCGCTGTTGGCCGCGGCCACGCCCCAGGGCGCGATATCGCTGTCGAAAGGGGTGGTGGTGCTGATGACGTCGGGGTTCACGCCGAGGATTCCCGCCGCCACCTGGGCGGTGGTTGTCTCGTGGGCCTGCCCGCAGTTGGGCGATCCCAGGTAGAGGGCGATGGTGCCGTTTTTCTCGAGCTTGATGGTGGCGCCGTTGATGCCCCCGGATCCGGGCGTCTCCTTCATCTCGGGAAAGATCGCCATGTCGCGGGCGGCGTTGCGGCCGCCGGGCTCGACGCCGATGACCACGCCGATGCCGAGGTAGCGGCCCTTCTCGCGCTCCCGCGCCTGCTCTTCCTTGAGAGCCGGATAGTCCACCTTCTCCAGCGCCCGCTTCAGCAGGCCGGGGTAGTCCCCGCTGTCGTAGACGTTGCCGTTGGGCGTGGTGTAGGGCATCTGCTCGGGCTGCACCAGGTTCCTGAAGCGCACCTCGGAGGGATCCATGTCGAGGTCCTGGGCGACCCGGTCGATGATGCGCTCCCAGATGTAGCACATGCCCGGTTTGCCGATGCCCCGGTTGGGGATCACCGGGCAACGGTTGGTGACCACGGAATAGCCGTCCGCGCGGATGTTCTGGACCTTGTAGGTGTTGCTCAGGTTGTTGAGCTTGTTGGTGAAGTGGATGGTGAGGGTGCTCACGGAGCCGCCCACGTCGTCGATTTCCTTGAAGCGCAGCCCGGTGACGGTGCCGTCGTTCTTCACCGCCGCCTCGACGTCGAAGTGCTGCTCGCAGGCGTGGCCGGCGGCCATCATGTGCTCGTTGCGATCCTCGATCCACTTCACCGGCCGGCCCGACTTGATGGCCAGCAGCGCCACGATCACCACGTACTTGCGGATCAGGTGGATCTTTTGCCCGAAGCCGCCGCCGATATCCGGGATGATGACCCGGATGTCGTCCAACTGGAGGGCGTCCCGGAGCGCGTCGTAGATGTTCTCGGGCACCTGGGTGTTGGTGCGCACCGTGAGCTTGCGGCTGAAGCGGTCGTAGGAGGCGATGCACGCCAGCGGCTCCAGCGGCGTCGAGCTGTAGCGGTGGATCTTGAGGTTCTCCCGTACCACCCGGTCGGCTTCCCGGAACGCTTTCTCCGTATCACCGTATTCCAGGGTGCCCTGCCACGCCAGGTTGGCGCCCAGCTCCTCGTAGATGACCGAGGCGTCCTCGCCCGCCATGGCCTGGTGCACGTCGGTGTTGGCGGGGAGGATCTCGTAGTCCACCGTGATGGATTCGAGGACGTCCTCGGCCGTGCTCCGGTCCCTGGCCGCCACCGCGCCCACGGGCTCGCCCACGTAGCGGACCTTGTCCACCGCGCCGGCGTATTCGGCGATGGGCTTCTTGAGGCCCGCGGCGTAGCGGCCCGGACGAAACGGCTTGGTGTCCCGCTTCATGTCCTCGGGCGTTACCACCGCGAACACGTCCGGCCGGTTCAGGGCGACCGCTGCGTCCACCCCGACAATGCGCGCGTGGGCATGGGGGCTCCGGAGGAACACCGCCTGCAACATGCCCGGCTCGGTGAAGTCGTCGGTGTACCGGCCCTGTCCGGTGGCGAGCCGCGGCCCTTCCTTGCTCCGGGTTGCAAGGCCCACGTATTCGTTCGGATTTCCGTTAGCCATTATAGTGTGGTGTCCTATAGAACCGCATGGGAATCTGCGGGTCCTTCTTGCCGTCGGCCGCGTTGCTCCTCCTCGCGTGGTAGTGGCCACTGCTCGTCGTCGCGCCTTGCCGACGACAAGGATTCCCGCGCATCGGCCCACGCGGTTCGAGAGGACACCAGTCTAGACCTGTCCCGCGGCTTCCTTCACCGCCGCCACGATCTGGACATACCCGGTGCACATGCACAGGTTCCCCGCCAGACCTTCGCGGATCTCCTCCTCGCTGGGGTCCGGGTTCTTCTTCAAGAGAGCGTGGGCCGCCATGATCATGCCAGGGGTGCAGTAGCCGCACTGGAAGCCGTAGTTGTTGATGAAGGACTCCTGCACCGGGTGCAGTGTGTCGCCGTCCGCCAGCCCCTCGATGGTGGTGATCTCCTTGCCGTTGGCCTGTACCGCGAACATGAGGCACGACTTCACCAGCGTGCCGTCCACCTGCACGCTGCACGCGCCGCACTCGCCGAT
>JAJDTQ010000018.1 GCA_022827045.1 Candidatus Binatia bacterium | reverse complement strand
ATCTCCGGGACGGCATCGGGGTCAAGAGCGTCGTGCGGGTGATGCTCCACGAGCCCCTGACCGCCACCCAGAAGCTCACCGTGATCCAGATGCGCAAGCCCAGCCCCGCGGAGGTGTGGCGCGCGCTCATGGGCGCGGTGGCCTTCCGTCCCTCCATGTCCAAGATCGTCATCGCCGTGGACGAGGACATCGACCCCGACAACCTCGATGCCGTGTTCTGGGCCATGGGCTATCGCTCCAAGCCGCACCGCGACGTGCAGATCATGCACGGCATGGACGTCGGCCACGCCCCGCGCCACGATGCGCGCGGCTCCGCAGAAGACTCCTGCCTGCTCTGGGACGCCACCCTCAAGGAAAAGCTGCCGCCCATCTCTCTGCCTACCCGGGAGTACATGGAGCGGGGCCGGAAGCTCTGGGAAGAGTTGGGGCTGCCGGAGCTCGAGCCCCAGTCGCCCTGGTTCGGCTACTCGCTGGGGGACTGGAACGCGGAGCTGGAACAGGAGGCCGCCCTGGCCACGCGCGGCGAGTTCTGGAAGACCGGCACCAAGATCGCGCGCCAGCGCCGCTCCACCAAGGAAATCATGCCCAACGAGTCGTTCTACGGCGGCGACGAGGACTGACGGGGCCGTGGCGATCGACGATACCTGGCCGGCAATCCGTCCGACCCCCTCTCCCTCAGGGAGAGGGTTGGGGTGAGGGACCCGGTGCACGGCGCAACCGAAAGGACCAGGCACCCATGGACTACAAGACGCTCAAGTGGGCGGTGCACGACAACCCGCTGCGGCCGGGAGAGCCCTGCATCGGCGTCCTCAACCTGAGCCGTCCGGACCAGCTCAACGCGGTGGACCCGCTGATGCGGCTGGAGCTCGACGCCCTGTGCAACGAGATCGCCCGCAACTCCGTCCTCAAGGTGGTGATCCTCACGGGCGAGGGGCGCGGCTTCTGCGCCGGCGGCGACCTCACCTCGGAAGGCGCCGTGCTGGGGGCGTTCGAGGGTTCCAGCGGCATCGAGGGTCCGTACAAGGAGCTGGCGGAGTATTTCCTGAACGACCTCCGGCACCGGGTGCTGCAGAGCGCCATGCGCAAGCTCGAGGACCTGCCGCAGCCCACCATCGCCGCGGTGAACGGCCCCGCCGTGGGGGTGGGCCTGGAGATGACCACCCTGTGCGACATGCGCATCGCCTCGGACCGGGCACGGTTCGGCGAGGTGGCGGTGCCGGCGGGTTTCGTTCCCGAAAGCGGCGGCTCCCGCAACCTCCCCAAGCTCGTGGGAATCGGGCGGGCCATGCGCCTGATCCTCACCGGCGACATCATCGACGCCGGGGAGGCGCTGCGCATCGGCCTGGTGGACGAGGTAGTGCCGCACGACAAGCTGATGGAGGAGGCCTTCGCCCTGGCCGCCAGGATCGCCGCCAACCCCTACCTGTCGGTGCGCCACGCCAAGCGGCTGGTCAAGATGTACTGGAACTGGAACCGCACCGACGAAGGCTATCGCGAAGAGCTGGAGTCGGTGCTCGAGATCACCCGCACCAAGGATTGCCAGGAGGGCATGCGGGCGTTCAAGGAAAAGCGCCCTCCCCGCTACACCTACCCCTACGACGCCGGCTGGCCGTTTCCGGACAAGGGCGGAGGCAAGAAGGAGTAACGGGACGCCAGGCGCGAAAGCGACGGTCTCTCGAATACACCCACGGTGCGAAATGGCCGCCGACGTCCCGGAAACGCCATTCCGGCGCAAGCATGCCCCGTACCCCGATACGGGGCCGGAATCCAGGAGTAACGCGATGTCCGACGGTTCGACGCCGTGGCCGGGCTATCGCGAGATCCCGCCACGACTCAACATCGCCGACGAAGTGCTGGAGCGTCCGGCAGCCGCCGGCCGCGGCGACCGGACGGCGATGGCGTGGCGCAGCGGTTCCCTGAGCTACCGGGAACTTTGTGCGAGGGTGCGCGCTTTCGCCGCGAGCCTACGGGGGTTGGGCGTCGCGGCCGGCGATCCGGTGCTCGTGCAGATGCCCAACTCACCGGAGTTCGCCACGGCGTTCCTTGCCGCGATGAAGCTGGGCGCGCTTCCCGTGGTTGTCAACTCGCTGCTGGGGGTGCGGGAAGTCCGGGCGATCCTTGAGCAGACCGGGCCGAAGCTCGCCGTCACCGAGGGTAGCCGGGCGCAGGCCCTGCGTGAGCTTCGTGAGCCCATGGGTCTCCGAACCCTGATTTGCGCCGGACAGGCCCAAAGCGGCGAAGTTCCCTTCGAGTCGCTCGTCCAGGAGTCTCCGACGGACATTGCAACCCGAGACACCTCGGCCCACGAGCCCGCCTTCATGGTGTGCACCTCCGGCACCACCGGCCAGCCCAAGTGCATCGTCCACGCTCATCGCTGGATCGTCGCCCTCGGGGATCTCAACCGCTACCGGCTCCCGCCGGAGCCGGGCGACGCGGTGATGGCCACCGGCGAATGGAGCTTCATAAGCGCCTTGGGGCACAACCTGCTCTTCCCGCTCCGCAACGGCGTCAACTGCGCGGTGCTGTCGGGCCGCGCCACGCCGGAGAACGTGCTCGAGCACGTGGCGGCCCTGGGCGTCAGCGTTCTCCATTCCGTGGCGACGGTCTACCGCCGGATGCTGGCCACGGAAGGTATCGAGCACGTCTACGACATCCACACGCTGCGGGGCGTCCATTCCACCGGGGAGGCCCTCCGGGAAACCACCTACCGCCAATGGAAAGAACGCTTCGGCTGCGAGATGTACGAGCACTACGGCGTATCGGAGTACCAGCTCGTGGTCGGACAGGGGGCGCGGCATCCGGTGAGGCCGGGCTCGGTGGGCGTGCCCGCTCCGGGGGTGGGCATCGACATCGTCGACGACAACGGCCGCAGCGTGGCCAACGGCGTGGTCGGGCGGACGGTGATTTCCACCGCGGACCCCGGTCTCTTTCTCGAATACTACGGCGATGCCGGTCGCACCGGGGCAGCCCGCCGGGACGGGGTCTACGACACCGGCGACCTGGCTTACCGCGATGACGACGGTTACTTCTTCGTCGCCGGGCGCAGCGACGACTGCTTCAAGACCCGCGGCCTGTTCCTCGTCCCGACCGAGGTGGAGAACGCGCTCCAACGCCATCCGGCGGTGGCCGAGGCCGTGGTGGTACCCGAGCCCGATCCGGAGATCGGCAACCGGGTGCTGGGCGTGGTGGTGCCGGCGGGTGGATGCACCCCCTCGGCCGAATTGGCCGAGGCCTTGCGGGGAAGCCTCCGGGAGGAACTGGCGCACTACAAGATCCCCTATCGCATCCGGTTCGCCGAGTCGATTCCAAAGAGCCCGGTGGGAAAGATCCTGCGGAGCGAGGTGGCCGCGACGGCCAGCCGTTGAGGACGGCCCGGCCGGTTCACCGGCCGCCGGGGTGCGCTGCACGGGCGCGGTTGTCCATGGCGCGTTTGTTCGATAGAAGGAATCGTTCGTAACCGGGCGAACCGGCGCCGGAAGGCGGCGCCTTCGAATGTGAAACCGAGGAGGCAACATGTTTCGTATCGTTCTTTCTTCTCTGCTGGTGGCGGCTTGCCTGAACGTGGGACTGCCGGCCCTTGCGGACAAGAGTCAGGCGTTCGCTGCCGACTTCGAGGGCAAGACCATCACCATGATCCTGGGCACCCGGCCCGGCGGGCGGCGGGACCGCATCGCCCGCACCATCGCCAGGCACCTGGCCGCCAACCTGCCGGGACAGCCGACGATCCTGGTGCAGAACATCCCCGGCGGAAAGGGGATTCCCGCCCAGCTCAAGTTTTCGAAGTCGAGGGCAGACGGCAGCGTGGTGGGCATCGTGGTGTCGTCGGACATGGAAGCGCCCTACTTCGGGGCTCCGGGCGCCACCTACAAGCCGCGCGAGTACAGGTGGGTCGGCTCCGTGAGGACCGGCAAGCAGCGCAACGTGCTCTTCACCACGAAGAAGTCCGGCTTCAAGACCATCGACGACCTGCGCAGCCGGGAGATCGCGCTGGGCGCCCAGGGGGTGGGCCATCGCAGCTACCTCTACGGCCGGCTTATGGCCGAGGTGTTGGGGCTCAAGGTCCGCTGGGTCCTCGGCTACTCCACGCCGGAAATGTACCTGGCGATGGAGAAGGGCGAGATCGACGGCCGGGTGAACGACTCGGCGTCCTTCAAGCGCGACCGGCCGGACTGGATCGAGAAGCAGGAAGTGGTGGCCCACGTAGCCATGAGCCTGCCGGAGAACCTCCCGCCGATCCCCGGCCCGCTGTTCGCCAAGACGCCGGCGCTGATCACGTTCACGGACAAGGAGATCCACAAGAACCTCATCCGCAAGATGAACGCGACCAGCCGCCTAGGGGGCAGCGTCGCGCTCCCGCCGGGAACGCCGGAGCCCGTCCGGGCAGCCTACGAGAAGGCGCTGGTCACCGCGGGCAAGGATCCCAAGTTCAAGAAGGACTGGGAGAAGTTCGTCGGCATCCGACCCTATGCCGGGGTGGCCGACAGCGCCGAGGTGTGGGAGGCGGTGAAAATCTATACCGACTGGAAGCCCGCGATCATGAACGAGTTCAAGCGCCTGGGGCACCAGCCGCCCAAGTAGACGGTGAAGGGCAGGGGCGGGTCCGAAACCCGCCCCTGCATTTCTTGGTCATGCGCGCCCTGCTGCGGCCGCCGCGCACACACCTCCGCACGAATGCTTCAGACCGATAGGTCTCCATGTTCGAAGCCGCCCTCCAGGGTCTCCAAAACCTCCTTTCGCTGAATGTCGTGATCGGGATGCTCGCCGGCATCGGCGTCGGCACCTTCACGGCCATTACCCCCCAGGGCCTGGGCACCCCGTTGATGTACGCCCTGTTCCTGTCGGTGGTGACCCAATGGGACCCGCTGGTGGCCATCGCCTTCCTTATCGGCATGGACGCGGTCAGCAGCACCTGCAGCGCCTACCTGCCGGTGCTGTTCGGCATCCCAGGCGGCGCCGGCTCCCAGGCCACGGTGATGGACGGCTACCCCATGGGCCGCAGCGGGCAGGCCCGGCGCGCCCTGGGGGCGGCGTTCACCGCCGGCATCCTCGGGAGCCTTGTGGGAACGGCGACGTTGGCGGCGGCCATCCCGGTGGCCCAGGCGCTGATTCTCTTTCTCGGCTCCCCCGAGCTTTTCGTCGTGGCGCTGTGGGGCGTCAGCATGGTTTCGGTGCTGGCCGGCCCGAGACCCCTGAATGGGCTCATGGCCGGCGCCGCGGGTCTCGTGATCTCGGTGGTGGGGATCCAGCCCCAGTCGGGGGTCATGCGCTTCGTGTTCGACCAACCATACCTGCTGGAGGGGGTTCCCCTGGCGGTGGCCACGTTGGCGCTCTTCGGAGTGCCGTCCGCGTTGGAGATGGCGCTCGCCAGGGTGGGTGTGGAGCGCGAGCCGGCGCCCCTGGCGGGACGTCTCCTGGACGGCATCAGGGACGCCTTCCGCAACGTCTGGCTGGTGGTCCGGTGCAGCTTCCTCGGCGTCTGGGTTGGCATCGTCCCGGGCCTGGGAGCCCAGGTGGTTGACTGGCTCAGCTACGGCCACGCCGCGCAGACCTGCAAGGGCGCAAAGGAGACCTTCGGCAAGGGCGATGTGCGCGGGGTCATCGCACCGGAGGCCTCCAACGACGCCAAGGACGGCGGCACCCTGATCCCCACCCTGACGCTGGGCGTGCCGGGCAGCCTGGTGTCGGCGCTCTTCCTGTTCGCCCTCACCACCATGGGGTTCGCCCCAGGCCCGTTCATGCTGGAGCGCAACGCCGACGTGGTCTACAGCATCATCTGGGTCCTGGGCATCGCCAGCGTCATCGGCGGCAGCCTCGGCCTGGTCTTCTCGAACCAGTTGGCGCGGCTCGCGGAGCTGCGTTACTCCATCATCGTTCCCGCGATCCTGGGCTTCGTGCTTATCGGCGCCCTCAACGCCAACCAGAGTCCCCTGGACCTGGTGACGGTGGTGTCGTTCGGTTTCGTCGGCTACTTCATGAAGCGCTTCGGCTATCCCCGGCCGCCGCTCATCCTGGGCATGATTCTCGGCATCATCATGGAGAAGTACCTCTACATCTCCACCGCCCGCTACGGTTTCGAATGGCTGGGGCGGCCCTCGGTGCTGGTGCTTCTCGTCCTCGTCGCCGGGACCCTCGGCTATACCCTCTGGAGCCGGAGGGAGCGGGCGAAGCCGGGCCGGGAACCGGCGGGGGAGAGCGCCCCCGCGGGGTTTCGGATGAGCTGGGAGACCCTGCTGGTTCTGGGCTTTCTCGCGTTCTTCCTCCTCGCCATCCGCATCGGCTTCGAGTGGCCCTTCATCGCGAAGCTTATGCCGGTCTACATTGCCGCGGTCCCCGGCGCGGCGCTGGCCCTATGGCAACTCTTCAGGGTGACCACCGGCAAGGAGCCGGCGGCGGCGGGCGGGGTCGAGATGGACGAGAGCTTCAGCGGGGACCTCGACGCGGCATCGGAGCGCCGGCGCACGGTGGCGTTCTTCACATGGTTCGTGGGCGCCGCGCTGGCCGTCTGGCTCCTGGGCATCACCTTGGCCGTCCCGCTCTTCGTGTTCCTCTACTGCCTGATCGAGGGCAAGGAACGGCTCTGGGTCGCCCTCCTGATGGGCGTCATCGCCTTCCTCCTGGTCTGGGGCCTTTTCGAGGGCGTTTTCAAGGTGCTGTGGGCCGAGGGGGTCTTGTTCGGGGGCTAACGCCTCGGCGGACCGTGAAGCGGACTTCATCCGCATTGTGCGCAATCTGAAGGTAGTACTTGCAATTTGTACACTCGGTCTACGCGTGTCGCCTTCATGACCGGGGAAAACCGACGAGTTCTTGCGCGCTTGACATCGCGAGGACTTCTTGGATACAGACCGTTTCAACCGTAAATACGTGAATAGTTAAGGAGGTTTTCATGAAGCTCGCGATTCGGGCCGTTGTCTCGGGGTTGTTGTTGTGCGCCCTCGTTCTCGTGGCGTCGCCGGTTGTCCAGGCCGTGGATTTCGCCGGCAAGACGTTCGTCGTCATGGTGGCGTCGAGCCCGGGCGGCGGGACCGACACCACGGCGCGGCTGGTGGCGCGCTACTGGAGCAAGTACCTGCCCGGAAAGCCTGAGGTCGTGGTCCGCAACCGGCCGTTGCAGACGGCGGCGGCCAACTACTTTCAGCGCAAGCCGCGCCCTGATGGCCTCACCACCGCCGTGTTCGCGGGCGGCGGGAGTCTGTCGCCGGTGGCGCGCAAGGCCTCGTCGGTGCGCTACGACCCCTTGAGCTGGGAGTACATCGGCTCCATCGAGCGCGGACCTTCCGTGCAGTTCGTCCGCAAGAGCGCCCTGGCGCGGCTCAAGGACCCGGGTGCCAAGCCCGTGGCCGCGGGCTCCGCCGGACCGGGCTACCGGCCCTCGGACGCCATGGCGGTGTACGGCGCTGAATACGGCGGCTGGAACATCAAGATCGTCCACGGCTACCCGAGCTCGCGGGACGTCTATCTCGCCTACGAACGGGGCGAGGTGGACATGTTCGGATCCGGCACATCCAGGATCATCCGGCGGTTCCTGAAGGGCGACGCGGTAGCGCTGGCGGTGCACGAGAAGCGGGCGGACTTCCCCGAGGTGCCGACCCTCCAGGAGCTTCTCGGCGACAAGCTGCCCAAGGGAATGGCGCGCAAGGCTTACCGGATCTGGTCCGGCCCGAGCTCCGTGGACAAGTACTTCGTGCTGCCGGCCAAGACCCCGGCGGCCGTGGTGAACGCCTTGCGGACTTCCTTCGACAAGGTGCTGGCAGACTCCGGCTTTCAGAAAGACGCCAGGAAGATCCTCGGCAAGGGATACCGGCCGCTGACCGGTCCCGAGACCAAGCAGTTGGTCAAGGACTCGCTGGTGATCCCCGCCGAGGTTGCCAGCTTCAACGACAAGCTTCGCACGAAGCACGGCCTGCCGATCCAGAAATAGCGGCCCCTGGGATTGAGGGCCCTCACCCCGACCCTCTTCCGGGGGGAGAGGGAGTCGGATCCCTCGGGGAGTGGTAGGCCGAATCCATGCTTGACGCTGCCTGGCAAGGCCTTACGGGTATACTCGCCCTCGAGCCCATGCTGCTGTTGCTGTTCGGCGTGCTCCTGGGCACCTGGGGCGGCGCGCTCCCGGGCGTGGGCGGGCCGTCGCAGCTCGCCGTCCTCCTGCCTTTTGCGATGGTGATGGACCCCTTCAACGCCATCGCCTTCCTCATCGGCGTCACCACCGTGGGCAACACCGGCAACACCTTCACCTCCGTGCTGGTGGCCGTCCCGGGCGGGTCCGGGGCCCAGGCCACGGTGCTCGACGGCTACCCCATGGCGCGGAATGGCGAGGCCGCCCGGGCCCTGAGCGCGGCCTTCATGGTGTCTATGCTCGGGGGAATCTTCGGCGCCTTCGTGCTGTTCGCCTCCCTGCCGGTGCTGCGGGAGATCGTCCGGAGCTTCGGCTCCCCCGAGCTCTTCATGTTCACCATCTGGGGCCTCAGCATGCTCGGGACCATCAGCTCCGGCGCGCCCCTCAAGGGCCTGACCGCGGGCATCCTAGGCGTGCTCCTCTCCACTATCGGGCAGGACGACAAGTCGGGGGTGATCCGTTTCGACGTTGGCCTGCCCTATCTCTGGGACGGCGTCAGCGTGGTGCTCATCTCCCTCAGCATCTTCGCCATCCCGGAGATGATCGCGCTGGCCGGGCGCAAGGGGCGCGTGGCCGAGATCCAGAAGCTCGGCAGCGGCCTCTTGCAGGGCATCAGGGACGCCTTCCGTCACTGGTGGCTCATGATCCGCTGCTCGGCCATCGGCGTGTGGGTGGGGGTGCTGCCCGGCCTCGGCAGCGACGTCGCCGACTGGTTCGCTTACGCCCACGCACGCCAGACGGAACGAAACAGCGAGGGCTTCGGGCGCGGCGACGTGCGCGGCGTCATCGCGCCGGAGTCCTCCAACAACGCCAAGGAGGGCGGGGCGCTCATCACCACGCTGGCGTTCGGCATTCCCGGCAGCACCTCCATGGCGCTGCTGCTCATCGCCTTCGTGGCGGTGGGCTTGACGCCCGGCCCCGAGATGCTCACCGACCAGTTGGGCTTCGTCTTCAGCATCATCTGGGCGCTGGTGTTCTCCCAGATCCTCGCCTCGGCGGTGTGCTGGATCCTGGTGAAGCCGGCCGCGCGCATCTGCTTCCTGCCGTTCTACGTGCTGGTGCCGTTCATCGTGGCGCTGGCGTTCCTGAGTGCCTTCGCCGCCAACTTCGACATCGGCGACCTGGTGGCTCTCCTGTCGCTCTCGCTGCTGGGCTACCTGCTCAAGACTTTCGGCTGGCCCCGGGCGCCGGTGGTGTTGGGTTTCGTCCTGGGCCGCAAGATGGAGCTCTACCTGTGGCTGGCGGTGGCGCGCTACGGCATGGAGTGGGTGTTCCGTCCCGGCGTCATCATCCTGTTCCTGCTGGTGCTGGGGACGCTGGTGTATCCGGTGATCCGGGCTCGGCGCGCCGAGGCTTCATGAGGGGCGGTCCATGAGATTCAGGCCCACGGACTATTTCACGCTCTTCATCGGGCTCGCCATCCTGGCCGCCATGATCGCGGCCTGGGACTGGGACCTGCGCGCCTCCATCATCATCCTGGTGCTGGGCAGCGCCGGGCTGGTGATGGTGGCGGCGCAACTGGCGCTGGATTTGACCCGCAACCGCAAGCGCGCCGCCGAACCTAATCTGGCTTTCGAGATCCCGTCCTTCGAGGAATCCGACCCCGGGGCGTTTCAGCGCGGCACCCTGGAGATCTGGGGCTGGCTGATCGGGTTGCTCGTGACGGTCCTGCTGATCGGTCTGCCCGCGGCCCTGGTCCTGTTCGTATTCCTCTACATGAGGACCTACGGCGCGGGCTGGTTCCTGTCCCTCGGTATGGCGGCGGCCATCACCGCCTTCGAATACGGTGTCTACGACCGCATCATGCACGTCTACTGGCCGGAGGCGCTGATCTGGCGGCTGTTCGAGTGACGGACCCCCGGAACCGTTATCCCCGGAAAGCATGCCCTCCACGCCGATCGGGGCGGGAATCCAGGGGTGGTGGACGGGGTTACGCGGCCGTTCCCCACACCCCGTCGATATAGCCGCTGTCGTCGATCTCCCGCAGGTAGTGCAGGTCCCACATGGCTAGGGGATTGAAGCCTTCAACCTCGGGATGGCGCCTGACCGCCAGCGCGAAGACGTTGCGGATGGCGTCCAGGGTCGGGTAGGGCTTGGGTTCCAGCGTGAGAACCTGCTCGTCGTAGAAGGCGGCCAACTCTTCGTCCGATTCGTACTTGTGCCCGCAGTGGGTCTTGATGATCTCCAGGGTCTCTTCCCGCTGAGTTTTGAAGAAGTGAACGGCGTCCACCAGGGCACGGATCAGGGCGCGGACCTCCTCGGGATGACCGTCGACGTAGGTCGTGGTGGTGGTGAGGGTGACGCCCTCGATCATGGCCATGGGCGGAACGTCGATGAGCGTGGCACCCATGGCGCGGGCACGCAGCTTGTCCACCGCGCGCACGAAGGTGGCACCGTATTCGCCCGACATGACGCCGCGGACGCGTTCCCGGGCGTCCTTGGGCCCCTCCACCAGCTCCACGTCGCGGCCTTCCTCCAGTCCGTGGAGCCTCAGGTAGAGCCACACGTTGAGCCCGGTGTGACCGTCGAAGTCGTCCATCACCACCCGCTTGCCCTTGAGGTCCGCGAGGCCGCCGACGCCGTCTCCCGCCACCAGGCAGTTCTCTCGCCACTGGTTGTTGGGCTGGGCGAGGTGGACGAAGGGCTCGTTGTGCCGCGCCCGGCGCACGTAGAGGTTGTGGTGGTTACCGGAGACGATGTCGATCTCCCCGGCCCGGAGCCCCTGCATGGCCTTGCCGCGCATGCCTTCCATGGAGCCGAAGTCCATGGCCGCGCCGTGCCGCTCGAGACAGCCGCCGTGTTCCATGACCTTCCACAGCGGCACGTGGCTGGAGGCCCGGTAATAGATACGCATTTTTTGCATGGTCGTTTCCTGTAATGGATAAGTCGCGGGCGGGCCGTCAGCCCGTCACCGCCGCCATCCTCGATTGCAGTCCTTCCCTGGCGAGTTCCGACTCGAAGATCTCGCGGATCCGGGGGTCCTCGTCCTCATACTCGATCTGGTCGCCGCCTTCCTTGACGCTCTTGTCGGTGCCGAAGCCCTTCTCCCGCATGGGGAACTTGCGGCTGTTCCAGCGCAGCGCCAGGTACCGGGCCGGCGTGCCCCCGGAGTTGAAGTGCTGGTGGAACCACATCTCCGGCGGCACGATCACGCTGCGCTCGTGCCAGTCGAATTTCTGGATGTCGGACCCGCCGGGCCACATGAGCGAGAAGCCCTTGCCACCGAGTATCACCACGTGCGCCCCGGGACCGTGCCGGTGGGCCTTCTTGTAGGTGCCCACCGGGAACTCGGCGATGTGCGCGGTCATGGAGTTCTCGGACAGCTCGATCCCCAGGAACCGCCCGCCGGCGCCCCGGTTCTCGCGCACGTACAGCTCGATGGAGCGCACATCGGCGATGAAGTTGGTGTCCCACACCTTGATGGCGCGGAAGTCGTACTGTTCGCCCTTGCCGGAGAAATAGTCCTCGGGGCTGCTGAAACGGTCGTCGAAGGTGAAATTGTTGTCGAAGACGAAATCCGGGTTGTGGAACAGGTTGATGACCAGCGGCGCGGAGGTGACCGCGAAGAAACGCGCCGGCTCCGACCCGCTGCCGTTGAAGTGCTGCCGCCAGGTGTTCAGGGGAGGGGAGAACACGCTGCCGGTGCCCCACTCGAAGGTGCTCTTCTTGCCGTCCTCGTTCCACACCGAGGTGGCGCCGTGGCCGCTCACCACGTAGATCATTTCCTCGAACAGGTAACGCTGGGGATGCAGGCTCTTGCCCGGCGGGATCTCGCAGATGTACGAGTCGTTGCTCTCGCCGGTTCCGATGAGGTTCAGGTAGGCGCCCAGGCCGCCCTTCCATTCCCACGGCTCGAGCTCCACCGTCCCCAGGTCCTTCACATAGAACTCCTTGAGGATCGGTATCCCCTGGGAGGCGATCCACTTCTGGTACGGAGTGCTTCCGCCCAGCTCGGCCTTCTGACCCTTCAGCACGTCGCGCGCTCCTTTCTGCACTAGGTGGATTAGGCTATACCGTTGCCGGGTCGAAGAATCAACGCGATGGGTGCGTGAGGGGCGACGCGTCCTTCGCCCCATCGCCGGCCTGCCCACCCATTCATGCTCCGAAGAATCAAAGACGGGTTGCAACGAGCAGGCGGTTCCCTGGCGTACCGCGAGTTCCGGCTGTTCTACGTGGCGGTGGTGAGCGCATCCATGGGCAACCAGATCCAGCGGATCGTCGACCTGTGGGTGGTGTACGAGATGACCGGCTCGACGGCCTACCTGGCGCTCACCGGTCTGGCCCGCGGCATCCCCATTATCGTATTCTCCCTGGCCGGCGGCGTCATCGCCGACCGCATCGACCGCAAGAGCTTCATCATGGTGATGCAACTCGGCAGCGCGGCGGCGAACCTGCTGCTGGCCGCGCTGATCTTCGCCGGGGCGGTCCAGTTGTGGCACATCCTGGTCATCTCCATGGTGAGCTCGTCTTTCGTGGCCATCAGCGCGCCTGCCCGTACCGCCATCACGCCCGCGCTGGTGCCGCGGAACCTGCTGGTCAACGCTTTCGCCTTCACCGGCACGGCGTGGAAGCTGGCGCAGATCATCGGCCCGGCGCTGGCGGGGCCCATGATCGCCGTCGCCGGCAGCGGCGTCACCTATGGATTCAACGGCTGCGTCTATCTCGTGAGCGCCGGGGTGTTGCTGTTCATGAGCTACCGCTCGGTCCCTGCCACCGCCGGCCAGTCCGCGCTCAGGAGCCTGGTGGAGGCGCTGTCGTTCGTCAAGCGGGAATCGATCATCGCGGTGCTGGTGTCCATGGACGTGGTGGCGGTCTTCTTCGGCGCCTATCGAATCCTTCTGCCGGTGATCGCGGTGGACCTCGGCATGGGCGCGACCGGCTTCGGCCTGTTCTCGTCGGCGCCCGCGGTGGGAGCGATCCTCGGCGCGGCCGCGATCATGGCGTTCGGGGACATGCGCTACAAGGGCCTGGTGGTGGCAGGCGGCATCCTCGGCTACGCCGCCTGTCTCGCGGGTCTCGCGCTGTCGCCGTGGTTTCTCATGTCGCTGGCCGTGGTGACGCTGCTGGGCGTCTTCGACGCCGTCCAGACCATCCCGCGCAACGCCGTGATCCAGTTGGTGACCCCGGACGCGCTGCGGGGCCGCGTGTCGAGCTTCACCCGCATGCTGAGCGTCGGCATGCCCGGTCTCGGCGAGGCCCAGATGGGCGTGGTGGCCGCCGTCCTGGGCTCGGCTGCGACGCTGCTCCTGGCCGCCGTGGTCTGCGCCGGCGCCACCCTGGGAATGCTCGGTTGGCGCCGAGACCTGCGCGGCGCCGACCTCGGGAACTCCTCGCAGCTTGACTCCGCGCCCGTCGGTAAATAAGAGAACAGGCTGGTGGCCCGACACTACGAAAGGCCGTTTGGCAGTTGACGAATAGGGAGGTTCACGACATGGCAGACCTGTCGCACAATGTGGTTCATGAAGCAGCAGGCGAGCTGCTTGGCGAGTTGGCGAACGAAACCGGCCGTCCGGTGTCCTGGGCGGTGCTCAACGCCCACCGGGAGCTGTTGCACTACACGCGCATGGACGGCGCGCCCTACCGCTCCAGCATCCTCGCCCACAACAAGGGGTACTCCGCGGTGTGGTTCGGTCGCGACTCGGTGGAGATCGAGAAGATGGTGGGGAGCCGGGGTATCCCCGCGTACGGCGACCCTAACCTGACGTCCATCGGCGGCGGGGTGCTGATCAAGGACAAGGACGGCGCCGTGGTGGGCGCTGTCGGCGTCAGCGGACGCACCATGGAGGAGGACATCGAGGTGGCGGTGCGGCTGGTGGACAAGATGAAGGCGAAGGCCGGGATCTGACCGCGTCGGGCGCATGTGTTGACGCGTAACGGCGGTCGGCGGCGTTCGACGGCCGCCCCGGAACTCCCAGGGGAAGGAGATTCCAATGAAGTTTTTTCGTTCCATGATCATCGGTATTGCGGCGCTGCTGATGCTGGCAGGGACTACCTGGGCGGCGGACGCCGCTTTCTACAAGGGCAAGACCATCCGCATCATCGTCGGCTACAGTCCCGGAGGCGGGTTCGACACGTTCTCCCGGCTCCTGGGCAGGTACTTTAGCAGGCACATGCCCGGCAATCCCTCCGTCCTGGTGATGAACATGCCGGGAGCCGGGAGCAAGTCCGCGGCCAACCGCGTCTATGCCATGCAACCGGGCAACGGCCTCACCGTCGTCGTGTTCAACGCCGGTTCGCTGGTCGATGGTGTGGTTGGAGACTCGTCCGTCAGGTTCGACCCGCGGAGGTTTATCTGGCTCGGAGACCCGGCCATCGGCAGCCTTCCGGAGGTTCTTTGGGTCCGGAGCGACCTTCCCGTCAAGAACTTCGAAGACTTCAAGAACTTAAAGAAACCCCTGCACGCCGGCTCCACCGGCAGGGGCTCGGCATCCACCGCGGCCACGCTGTTTCTCCGCCACCTGGGCTATCCCATCAAGGCGATCATGGGCTATCGGGGCACGGCCAACGTGATGGCGGCCATGGAGCGGAAGGAGCTGGATGCGCGGGTCATGTCCCAGCAGACCATGCAGGGCAACTACCGGCGCTACATCAAGAGCGGCCTCGTGCGCCCGATCCTGTCCATGGGGGAGGAACCGCGGCTCAAGCCTATCCCCGGCATCGCCACGCTCAAGGATCTCAATCTCAACGCCGAGCAGCAACGCATCGCGGACTTTTTCATCAGCACCATGAAGCTCCTGCGCCTCTTCGCCCTGCCTCCGGGCACGCCGCCCGACCGCGTGGCCACTCTCCGCAAGGCTTTCATGGACACCCTGAACGACCCCGAACTCCTGAAGCATGCCGAGCGCCAGAACCTCGTCATCTCTCCGGCCTCTCCGGAGAGCATTGAGAAGACGGTTGCCGACCTTTACGGGGCGCCGCCGGAGCTTCTCGCCAAGTACAAGGAGATTGTTTACGCCAAGCAATGAGGAGGGTTGAGCGCGGCGCCAAGCTGTATCCCGCCAGGCCGCGCTCATGATGTGGGTCGGCGGTGACGCGGACGCTTTCGTCGGCGGGAATGAAGTCGATGCCCAGAAGTCCCCGGGCCCGGGTGTTACGGAGTTCCTGTCGCCGGCCGAGCAGCGGCACGATGGACCGGATACGCCAGGTTTGGGAGTGGACTAAATCGTCGAATCCATTTATTGTTGTATATCCAAGGGGTGCAAATGGATATGCAACAATCTATCGACCGCTCCGATCTGGTTGCCGCCGTCAAAGTGGGCCTTTCCGAGGCGCCGGTGGTGGCGCTGCTCGGTGCCCGGCAAGTGGGCAAGACCACTCTCGCCGAGCGCGTCGTGTCAATCTGGCCGGGTCCATCCACGGTTTTCGACCTGGAAGAGGCGGCCACCCGCGAGGCGCTGTCGGCGACCCCCGACAGATTGCTCCGTAGCTGCGAAGGCCTGGTGGTGCTGGACGAAGTGCAGCGGATGCCGGGACTCTTCGCGGTGTTGCGCCCGATCTGTGACGACCGAAACCGGAAGGCGGTTTTCCTGGTGCTGGGAAGCGCTTCCCTGGACTTGATCAAGGGAGTTTCCGAGACGCTGGCGGGCAGGATCCTCTTCGTCGACGTGGGCGGTTTCGGGTTGGGCGAGGTGGATCCAGCCAATCAGGACCGGCTTTGGCTGCGGGGTGGTTTCCCGCGGGCCTACCTCGCCCGGTCCACCGCGGCATGGGTTCGCTGGATGCAGTCGTTCACGCGCACGTTCCTGGAACGCGACATTCCCGGGCTGGGCTCAAGGGTCTCTCCCGAGGCGCTGGGCCGTCTTTGGCGGATGCTGGCGCACTATCATGGACAGACCTGGAATGCCTCGGAGCTGGGGCGTTCGATGGACGTGAGTGCTGCCGCGGTGAACCACTACCGCGACCTCCTGGCCGGGGCCTTCATGATCCGCGTGCTGCCGCCCTGGTTCGAGAGCCTTGGCAAGCGTATCGTGAAGGCTCCCAAGGTTTATCTGCGCGACAGCGGCATCCTGCATTTCCTGCTGGGTCTGGAAGAGATGCGGGAACTCCCGATGCATCCTCGCTACGGCGCGAGTTGGGAGGGTTTCGCCCTGGAGCAGACCCTGCTCGCGCACGGCGAGCGTGAGGCCTACTTCTACCGCACCCAACGCGGGGCGGAACTGGACCTGATGCTGCTGCGCCGCGGCCGACGTTGGGGGTTCGAGTTCAAGTGCACGGACGCCCCGCGCACCACGAAGTCCATGCACGTTGTCATTGAAGACCTTGGGTTGGAGCATCTGTGGATACTCTATCCCGGCGATCGAGAATACCCGCTTACAGATACCATCACCGCTCTGCCGCTGAAGAACATCGACAAGATCACGCTCCGGCCGGCGCCTTGATGGCCGTCGCCGCAGGAACATGCCGGAGCATGTCGGAGGACCCGGCGACTTCGGACTATCCCGCCAGTCCGCGCTGCATGATGTAATCGGCGGTTGCGCGGACGCTCTCGGCGGCGGGAATGAAATCGATGCCCAGGAGTTCCCGGGCGCGGGTGTTGCGGAGCTCCTGCCGGCGGCCGAGCAGCGGCACGATGGACCGGATGGTCCCGTCGAAGATCCCCGTCAGGCGGATCAGGAGGTCCGGCGCGGTCCGCAGCGCGATTCTCCGGTGGGGGTACGCATCCTTCAACGTCCGGGCGATGTTGGCCAGCCACATGAACTCGGCGGCTCCGATGATGCGTTGGCCGATCGCGCCCGGTGCCGATGCCGCGCGTACGTGCATCCGCGCGACGTCGGTCACGTCGACGATGCCGAGGCCGACCCTCGGCAGCATGGGGTCTCTGCCCCTGAGCAGTCGTTCCAGGACGCGCAGCGAGGTGCCGTAGTGGTCGTCCAGCGGGCGTCCCAGGACGAGGCAGGGGTTGATCGCCGTTAGCTGCATGCCCGGCGCTTCGTTCTCGACGAAATCCCAGGCCGCGCGTTCGGCCAGAGTCTTCGATTTCGTGTAGGGAGACATCCCCGCCCATGACGGATCGCTCCAGTCGGATTCGTCGAAGCTGTCCTTGTCGCGAGCCGGGGGCCGGTTGGTGACTGCCGCGGTCGATGATGTCAACACCACGCGGCGGATGCCGGCCACGTGGGCGGCCCGCAGCGCGCGCAGGGTCCCGTCAACCGCGGGCCGGATGATCTCGTTCTCGTCACGCGGTTGCTTCATGGGCAGGGGCGACGCCGTGTGCATCAGCACGTCCACGCCCGCCATGGCTTCGGGCCAGCCGTCGTCTTTGTTGAGGTCGAGTGTAACGAAGCGAAGGCGTTGGTCGACGTCGTCCGCCGAAGAGAAGTGGGGCCGCACCGCGTCCCGGATCTCGTCCCGGCGGGACTCCGTACGCAAAGACCCTGCCACGCGGTACCCCGCGTTCATCAGTTCCAGAACGATGTGCTTGGCGATGAAACCGGTCGCGCCGGTCACCAGTACGGTCTTTGGTTCGCTCAATGGCCTGGGGTTTCGGTGGTTCGCTCTGCCTGGCCTCGAAGGCCCCAACCGCCAGGGGATGCGCAGGCACGCCCCTGACCTCGGTGTGGTCCGGGCTGTAGAATCAGCCCACTACGTGACTACCAAAGAAGCCGGTGGGCCGCAATTCGGTCCGCGTCCGAGCTCCGGAGGGTGCCGGCGTTTCCGCCAGGGGTTGAACGCAAGAACAAAAGGGGAGTAAATGGAACGAATCCGATCGGCTTCCGTTGAACGGCGTGGAGGCACACTCGACTCCGCGGTCCACGCGCAGGGGAACACCTATGAGAACAATGAGCAACCTGGTCGGCGCCATGGCGGCGGCCTGCTTGTGCCTGGCCGCAACGACTGTCCCGGCGGCTCCGGACTATGAGGGCAAGATTCTGCGCATGATCGTGGGCACGTCGCCCGGCGGCGGATACGACACCTACGCTCGCGCCATCGCCCGTCACATGCAGAAGCACCTGCCCGGGAAGCCCAACATCATCGTCCAGAACATGCCGGGGGCGGGGAGCAAGATCGCGGCCAACTACCTGTACAACGTCGCGAAGCCCGACGGATTGACCTTCGCCATGCTCATCAGCGGTATGGTCATGGAGCAGGCCATGAACGTGGGGGGGATCAAGTTCGACGCGGGCAAGTTCGAGTGGATCGGCGCGCCGAGCGTGGGCATGCCTGCATGCGCGTTCATGGGTTTCTCCGGGGTCAAGACGCTCCAGGATCTCGTCAAGTCGAAGAAGACCCTGAACATGGCAGCGGCGGGCAGCAGCACCCGGGAGCAGCCGAGGATCCTCAAGCAGTTCCTCGGCGCCAACGTCAAGATGGTCCCGGGATACCGGGGCACCGCCGGCATTCGCGCGGCCATGGAGCGGCGTGAGGCGGACGGAGCGTGCTGGCAGTGGGTGTCGATGAAGATCACCGCCAGGGCCATGCTGGATGCCAAGGGCGATGACCGTCTCATCCCCGTCCTGCTGCAGGGTGAATCCGATGATCCCGAGGTGAAGGGCCTGCCCAAGTACACCGACTTCATCAAGAAGCCGGAGGACCTGGCGACGTTCAACGCGTGGATGGCGCAATACCGTTTCTTCCGCCCGTTCGCGGCGCCGCCGAAAACCCCCGCGGACCGGGTCGAGGCCCTGCGCAAGGCGTTCAAGGCAACCATCGAGGATCCGGAGTTCCTGGCCCTTGCCAAGAAGACCAGGATGGCCATCCGCTATGTGTCCGGGCCGGACATCGCGGCCCACGTGAAAGCCGTGCTGGCCACGTCACCGGCGGTCAAGGCCAAGTTGAACGACATCGTAGGAAACTGAAGGGAGCGACTGAGCCGCCGCGCGGTTCCAGGTAAAGGAGAAGCAGAATGGCAAGGCCGAGGATACGACACATCGCCATCAACACCCATGACCGCGAGACGATGGCGGACTACTACAAGGAACACTTCGGGCTGGAGGAGAAGTCGCGCGGCCCCAACGGCACCATCTACCTTTCCGACGGGTTCGTGGACGTGGCGCTCATCAGCAGCCCGAACCTTCCCTACGGCATCCATCACTTCGGCTTCGTGGTGGACAGCGTCAAGGCCGTCGAGGAGTCCGTGAAGAAGACCGCCAACGCCAACACCTACGGCGCCATCGCGGAAAGCTGGATCACCGATCCCGAAGAGAACCGGGTCGACGTGTCCGAGCACGGCTGGCCCGTTTGAGCCGTCGGGGGCGAGTCCGAGGGTGAGCCCCAGGACGTAGGGGCGGGGTTCAAACCCGCCCGTGCCGCGGGTCCCGTGGCCGCGGCCAGGTCCGGAGCGGAGGTTCTCATGAGCGAGTGGTCCAAAGCGCGTGTTGTCATCGACGAGATGGTGAACCGTCATTTCGAGAGCGCCGAGTACCGGCGCATTTTCGGCGTACGCCTGACGTCGGCGCGCCAAGCCATCCTGGATCTCCACTACCCCCACTACATCAAGAGCCGCCGGGACTGCTGGGCGGTGGCGGCGGGCAAGGCGCCGCTGGACGTGAAGCGGGCCATCTGGGAGCACGAGAAGGACGAGCTGATCTTCGACGAGCGGCTGGGCGCGGCTCACCTCACCGACGATGACATGGCCGGGGCCACGGACGAGGCCAACCTCTTGCCGGGTGCGCGGGCGGCGTTCTGGGCGTGGTTCCACCTGTGCTCCACGCGCTCGTGGATCGAGGCGCTGATGGTGAACCACACCACCGAGCGCAAGAACAACAACGAGATCGTCAAGGGCGGCGGCTTCACCCACCGCATGGCCATGAAGAAGGCCCGCGAGATCGTCGGCTCGGTGGAGAAGCTCGACGCCAACACCCAGCTTCACATGACCGCGGACATCGGGCATTCGGACATGTTCGATCCGGTGCTGGAGAAATACGTGCGCGACGCGGATGCCGGGGCGGCGGTGATCCGCGCGGCCCGGGACTGTCTGGCGCTCGACCGGGCCTACCGGGGAGCGCTGGGGTCGGCGATGTTGGAGGTGCCGGAGGACCGGGCGGCTTAAGGGCGCACGACCGCGCCCGGCACAGGCTTTCAGGAGCATCATGGGTACGGTGATGGGCAGGAATGGGATGGTCGCCTGCAGCCAGCGCCTCGCTTCGCTGGTGGGCGTCCAGGTCCTGTCCGCGGGCGGCAATGCCGTGGACGCGGCGGTCGCCACCGCGGCCATGCTGGGCGTGCTGGAACCCATGTCCATCGGCATCGGCGGCGACGCCTTCGCGCTGCTGTACGTGGCGGAGAGCGGCGAGGTGAAGGCCCTCGACGCCAGCGGCCGCTCACCCTACGAGGCCGACGCGGCAGCCTTTCGCGCGCAAGGGCTCCACGAGGTCCCTCAGACCGGGATTCACTCGGTGACGGTGCCGGGCGCGGTGCACGGCTGGGAGGTGCTGCTCGCGGAACACGGCACGCGCACCCTCGGGGAAGTTCTCGACCCGGCTATCCGCTACGCCGAGGAGGGGTTTCCGGTCAGCGCCTTCACCAGTGATGAATGGCGCAATCTGGAGGACAAGCTGAGGAAAAACCAGGAAGCCGCGGCGGGATATCTCGTCGATGGCCGCGCGCCGGCGCCCGGAGAGGTGTTCCGGCAGCCGGATCTGGCCCGGACCATGCGTGGCATCGCCGAAGGAGGCGCGGAGTCCTTCTATCGCGGGGAGGTGGCCGAGAAGCTCGTACGTTGTTCGCGGAAGCTGGGCGGCGCCTTCACCATGCGCGATTTCGAGGAGCACGCTTCGGAATGGGTAGCTCCCATCCACGTCTCCTATCGCGGCCACGAAGTCTACCAGTTGCCGCCCGCGACCCAGGGGTTCGTCGCCCTGGAGATGCTCAAGGTCCTCGAGGGTTACGAGGTTGGCTCCCTGGAGCACAACGGCGCCGACTACCTGCACCTGTTCATCGAAGCGAAGAAGCACGCATTCGCCGACCGCGAGCGGTACCTCGCCGACCGCGACAGCATGACCGTCAGTTGCGACGATCTCGTGGGCGAGGCGCGTGTCGCTGCCATGAGAAACGGTCTCTCCACGGCCCGGGCGGCTGTGGACGTGGCTGCGGCACCGGTCCCGGGAGACACCGAATACATCGCCGTCGCCGACGGCCGGGGCAACCGGGTCTCCTTCATTCAAAGCCTGTTCATGGGCTTCGGATCGGGCGTGGCGGTCGAGGACACGGGCATGATTCTCCAGAACCGGGGACACATGTTCAATCTGGACGCCGGTCATCCCAACTGCCTCGGGCCGCACAAGCGCTGCGCCCACACGCTGATGCCGGGCATGGTCTGCAAGGGAGAAGAGCCGGTGCTGGTTGTGGGGCTCAAGGGCGGTCACGTGCAGGCGCAGGTCCAAAGCCAGATCATCGCCAACGTGGTGGATTTCGGCATGACGGTGCAGGAAGCCTTGGCCGCGCCCCGGTTCAATCATCTGTCGGGCGCCGAGGTGTCGCTGGAACCGGAGTTCTCCGGCAAGACCGTGAGCGAGCTGGAGGCTCGGGGGCATCGTGTGGTCTCCGGCCCGCCCGAGAGCTTCGGCGGCGCCAACGCCGTCGCCGTCGAGCCCGGGAGCGGCGTCCTCATGGGGGCGTCGGATCCGCGGAAGGACGGCTGCGCCATCGGCTTTTGACTCGTGTCGCGGGCTCCACGACACGAGTCGGGAGGAATCGAGCATGAAAGTTCACGAGTGGCGCAAGGCCATCGGCGATATCGTGCGGGAGCATTCGGCTTCCGATGTCGTGACCCGCTACTTCGACCTGAAACAGACACCGTTGCGCGCCCAGGTGATCGTCCGGGAGCTGGCCCATTTCATACGCCACCGCCGGGATTGCTGGGCCCACGTGTCCGGGAACTGCCCGGTATGGTCGGTCAAGCAGAAGATCCTCCAGCACGAGTACGGCGAGGTGATCAAGGACGAGTTCAGCGAGCACGGCCACATCACGCTGATCGTGAACCAGGGGAAGCTGGTAGGGCTCGAGCCGGAGGAGATCCTGAATGCCGACCCGCTCCCCACCACCCGCGCCATGCTCTACGCCTGGGGCTGGATGACCCGCGAGAAGCCGTGGCTGGAGGGGTTGGCGGCGCTGACGGTGACCGAGTGGGCCAACGACGATCGTCTGCTGGGGGACCACGGCGGCGGACACTCCACCCGCATGGGACGGCGCTGGAGCGAGGACATGGGCTTCAAGATGAAGGAGATGCCCAACTTCGACGTCCATTCCCAGGCCGACGAGGAGCACAGCGACATGTTCCTGCCCGATCTCGAGAAGCACGCCACCGGCCCGCTGCAGGACAAGGCGCTGCGCGCCGTCAAGGAATCCATGGAGCTCATGACCATCTATCGCGCCGGCGTGCTAGAGGCCATGGAGCGCATACCGGCGGAAGCATAGTGTCTGGCGTCATAAACAGGGCGACGGACGGGAAGGAGCGGGGATGGATGCCACGGTAGCGCGGTACGACGAGGCGCTGAATCAGTTGACACGGGACGCGTTCGCCGTCCCCGAGGTCCGGGAGTTCTACGAAACGCGGCTGACTCCGCGGCGTGCGCAGATCATCGCTCAGCAGTTCGGGCTGTTCGTGCGCGGCCGGCGCTCGGCCTGGGCCTACCTGATCGCGCGCTGTCCGCACATGGAGGTCAAGAAGGAACTGCTCGCCCACGAGACCGAGGAGATGCTGTTCGACCCGCGTTGCGGCTCCGACCACTACACGTTGTGGGTGCGGCACGGCGAGGCCGTGGGCCTGAGCGCCGACGAGGTGCACCACGCGCAGCCGCTGCCCACCACCCGGGCGGCCATCTGCGGCTGGAGCTGGCTGGCCTTCAACCTGTCGTGGCTGGAGGGGCTCGGCGGCGTGGCGGTGCTGGAGAGGGTCAACCTGGACCCGATCATTCCCGGCGGGGCGCACCAGACCCGCGCCCAGGAGCGCTGGACGAAGGACCTCGGGCTGACCCTGGAGCAGCTACCCAATTTCAAGCTGCACCGCGAGGCCGATACCGACCACAAGGGCCAGACCATGGAGCTGTTGGCCAACTACGCCACCACGGATGTCGAGTGGGAGGGCATTCTGGAAGCCGCGCGGCAGTCGTTGGAGTTCTGGCAGGTGTTTCTCGGCGGCATCGGCCGTGCCATGGAAGGGGTCGAGTGACCGCGTCCGGTTGAGCCGAAAACATGCACGAGAGAGAAGGGGAGGAACCATGTCACGATTGAGGCATATCGCCATCGCCACCAAGGATCCGGAAAAGACCGCCGCGTTCTACCAGAAGGTGTTCGGTCTCAAGTTCGTCAAGAAGGTGCCGGACTCGCCTCGTGGCGGGGGCGTGTTCCTCTCCGACGGGCACATCAACTTCGCTTTCCTCAACTATCCTTCGGACGAGGCCGCGGACATGGTGGGAGGGGCCAGCTACGAGGGGCTCCATCACATGGGGTTCCAGGTGGACGACCTTGAGGAGGCCAGCGCAAGGCTGGAGGGGACGGAGGCTGAACTGCTCGGCGACACCGTGGGGTCGCACCACAGCTTCTACTTCGAGCAGAAGGTCCGGGGTCCTCACGGCATCATCATGGACATGTCCACCAAGGGCTGGGACCTCGAGCCGCCGGAGGCCGTCCCCGCCGAAAAGAAGGCCTGAAGTTGTCCGTCGCGCGGGCCGTCAGACGCCGGTGGCCTTCATGGCGTCGGCGACGGTCTGCATCGCTTCCTCGGTAAGCTCCTCGGAAGGCCAGCGCGGGTAGCGCTTGATCCTGAAACCCCGCGCCCGCATGGCTTCGCGATGGGCGCTGCGGCCGAAACGTTGGCCCAGCCGGCCGATGGCGCGGCCGAAGTCGTCCGCCTTCTTCTGCAGCGGAATCGCCCGCTCGTAGTCTCTCCGCTCCAGGGCATCCCACAGCGCCACGCAGATCTCCGGGATGGCGCTGGTCAGGGGCGGGATGGCGCCGCTCAACCCGTGAGGCGTGGCCGGCAGCAGGTCGATGCTGTTGCCCGACATGACCGCGAAGTCCTCCGGCATGGCCTCCAGATAGCCCATCAGCGGCCCCTGGCCGTAGTAGCTCGCCTTCATGCCGCACAGCGACGGTACTTCCCGCTGCAGAGCCTTGGCCGTTGCCGGAGTGAAGGCCCAGCCCGAGTACTTGACGTTGTCGTAAAGGAACAGCGGGGTGCCGTTGACCGCGGCCGCCACCGCCTTGTAGTGCGCGGTAATCTCCCACGGCGTGTGGTCGGTGTAGTAGTACGGCGGCACTACGGCCACCGCGTCCACGCCCAGGCCTTGTGAGTGTTGAGCCAGCCGGCAGGTGGTCTGCACGTCCGCGGCGCCGGCGTGCATGATCACCGGAAGACGTCCGCGCACCCGCTGCATCACGAATTCCGCCGTGGCGAGCCGTTGCTCCGTGGTCATGGCCGGCCCCATGCCGGTGGAACCCAGGACGAACAGGCCGTGCACGCCGGCGTCGATGTTGAACTCCAGCATCTCGCCGAGCACGTCGAAGTCCACCTCGCCGTCATCGTGGAAGGTGGTCAGGGTCGGAATGAAGATGCCGCGGAATCGGGGTTTCATGAAATGCCTCCCTGCTGGCTGCTCTTCTCGTGGTGAGGGCCGGTGCCGGGTCTTGCGCAACCGCTCCCCGTTCCCAAATCAAGAGGGGCATGCCTCCGAAGCTCGGAAGCATGCCCCTCCTCTTCGCTCGCGTGAGCCCGTCGCGTTACGGGTTCACGCTGATGTCCATGCCGTAGATGCGGGAATCGGCAAGGGGCTGGTAGTCGATCTTGTTGCTCATGCCCCACAGGAACTGCTGCCGCCACATGAAGCAGGCGGGCGCATGGTCGGTGATGAGCTCCATGGCGGTGGTGAGGTGCGCGTTCCGCTTTTCGGGATCGAACTCCTGCTGTTCCGCGTCGAGGGCCGCGTCGATGTCGGGATGGGAGTAGCCGATCCGCGGCGAGCCGCCCTTTCTGAAGTACTGGTGGAACGCCGAGCTCGGGTCGACGACGCCGCCACGGCCCATGTAGAAGAACGGCACCTTGCCCTTCTGCACGTTGGCCCACAGCGTAGGCCACTCCGGCGTCCGCAGCTTGGCCTTGAAGCCCGCCGCGTTGAGCATCGGAATCATGGCCTCGGTCGCCTGCTTGTCCAGGACGTAGCGGCCGACTGGTGTCTGCAACTCCACCTCGACGCCTCCGTCGGGGTAGCCGGCCTTGGCCAGCAGCTCACGCGACTTCTTGGGGTCGTAGGTGTAACGGGTCTTCAGGTTCGGGTTGTACCCCAACTGGCCGGGACCCAGGGGTCCGTCAAGCCGTGTCGCTTGCCCTTGGAGAAGGGTCTTGATGATCTTGTCCCGGTCGATGGCGTGACACACGGCCTGGCGCACTTCCTTCTTGTCGAAGGGCGGCTTGGGCTGCATGGCCAGGAACATGATCACGACGGAGTCGACTTTCACGATCTTGTGGTTCGGGGAGCTGTCCACGGTCTTGAACAGATGCGGCGGGATGAGCTGCGCGATCTGCACTTCGTCGTTCAAGAGCGCCGCCACCCGCTGCTCGGCCTCGCGCATGACCCGGAACACGATCTCGTCGGGCGCCTTGGGGTTCAGCTTGGCGGCCGGGTGATCGGGGCGCTTGCGGGTGACCATGCGCTGTCCGGGCACCAGCTCCACCAGCTCGTAGGGGCCGCCGCCGTAGTGGAACTTCCTGTCCGCGGTCCTGGCGCCGTGCTTGTCGTAGACCTTCTTGCTGGTGATGATGAGCGCGTCGCAGAGGAAGTCCAGGAGCGGCGCGGTGGGCTTCTTGGTGGTGACCCGCACCTTGTGCTTGCTGATGGCGGTGGCTTCCTTGACCGGGCGGGCGACCGAAGCGATCTGCTTGGTCTGGGGGTCGTTCAGGACACGCCAGAAGGAGTGCACGATGTCATCCGCGGTCACCGGCGAGCCATCCTGGAACGTGTAGGTCGGGTCCAGCTCGAAGACCCAGTTGTTGGGGTCCTCGACCGTCCAGCTCTTGGCCAGCCCCGGCACCCACTTGCCGTTCTCCCAGTCGAACTTGCACAGCGGGCCGCTCAGCTCGGTGTAGATGCCGTAGAGCAGGGCGACGCTGTCGCCGTACGGGTTGTGCGTCTCCATGGTCTCGGTGGTGCCGATGCTGATACGCGTCTTCTTCTGCGCCAACGCCGTGGTGGCGAGGCACAGGGCCAGTCCCGCGACGAACAGCGCCAGGACAGTGGTCTGTAAACGATTTCGCATTTTCCCTCTCCCTTCCGATGGTTGACGATGGACACCCGATGTCGGGTGATTCGGCGCTTCTACCAACGCACCGTGGCGTTGTCAACCGTGGATACGGGGCTTCGGGAGCCGCATTTTCCCTCAAAGCAAGGCCGCGGCGAGGCCGCCGGCTACCACGACGCCGGTGGCGAGCCAGCGGAACGCGGCCACCGAGACCCTCGCCCGGAGCCACGCGCCGGTGAAGTACCCAAGGGTAATGCCGGGCAGACCGTAGAGCACGAACCACCATACGGAGGCGGTGAGCAACTCCATCTCCCAGTAGAAGGGCAGGGAGAACACGGAGACCACCAGGAAGTAGGCGATCAGGGTGGCGCGGAAGCGGGCCGGTTCCCAGCGCTGCTTGAGCCCGAACAACACCAGGGGCGGTCCGGACACGGACGTGCTGGCGGCGAGAAAGCCGGCGATCAGGCCGGTGCCGACGCAGGGCGGGAGCTCCCGCGAGAACGGAGGCCCCGGTTTCATCTGCAACAGCAGCGCCAGCGCGATCATCAGCAAACCGATGCCCCGCTGCAACGTGACCGTGTCCACCTCCCTCAGGACCAGGGCGCCCAGGGGCACCATCGGGGCGGAGCTCAGCAGTAGCGTGGCCAGGCGCTGGCGGTCGATGTCACGGCGCAGTTGGACGATCTGGGCGGTGCCCAAGGGCAGGTAGAGAAGGACGATGCCCGGAACCACCACGGTCGCCGGCATCGCCACCACGAGAGGCGGCACCGACAGGATCATCATGCCGGCCCCGGTGATTCCCTGCAGGCTCGCGGCCGACAGCACCACGGCGAAAGCGTAGAGTCCGGTCTCCCAGCTCATCCTCGTCCCGTTTCAGCCGCGAAGTATCCTACCCTCCGAAGTATCCTACCCTCCGAAGTAGCCTACCCTCCGAAGTAGCCTACCCCGCGAAGTAGCCTAGATGCCGGAACCAGACGAAATGAAGCGGCAACGTGACTACCCATGCCAGCAGCGTGAGGGCCAGCAGCAGACGGGTGGCGTGACCGATTCCCATCCCCGCCATTCGCGACGCCACCACCATGGGCGGCAGCTCGTAGGGGAAGGGCACCATGGACCAGTTGACGGCCTGCACCAGCAGCACGGTGGCCACGGGCCAGCCGCTGGCGGCGCTGATGTCCCGAGCCAGGGTGGCGGCGATGACCGGTTCGCCCGGGACCGTGGTGGCCATGCTGATGATCATACCCACGGCGCTCATGGCGGCGAGATTGGAGAGGTCGTGGCCGGGCTGCATGGGGAGCCTGTCCAGCAGCCAACCGGCCAGCAGGCCGCCCAAACCGCTATGCACCACCACCGATCCCATGCCGATGATGCCGCAAATGAAGAGCCACGGACCGAGGTTGACCTTGCCCGTGAGGGAGGTGGCAGGGATGCATCCCAGGCGCGGCAGCAGACAGAGGATGCCCGCTCCCAGGGCGATCCAGGCGGGAGACATCCGGTGCCAGTGGTCGGTGACCCAGAGCGCCAGGGTCACGACCAGGATCAGCACCAGGTTGCGTTCGGCGGCCGTCCACGGCGCGCTTGCGGCGGGTGCCGAAGCCGGTTCGAGCCGGGCCGGGAAAAGGGCCGCGATCAGGAAGGGGAGCGCCACGATATTCACGATGCTGATGACCGGGAAATGCAGCAGGAAGAACTCCCCGTAGGTGATCTCGATTCCGTGGATGCTCTCGGCCGCTCCCAGGAGCACGACATTGGGCACCGCCGCCGTCAGGATGCCGAAGCTCGGGAAGATGCTGCCGGCCGCCACGGCCAGGGTGACGCCGGTACGGCCTTTGCTGCCCGGGCCGAACCCGAGCCGCTCCCCCAGGTTCAGGAAGATCGGCAGCATGACGAGCACCCGGCCCATGTTGGAGGGCATGATGAAGCCCATGAGGGCGGCGGTGAGTACGATACGCCAGAGCAACCCCCGGTAGGACCTGCCGAAGTAGCCGACCGCCGCGGTGGCGATGCGGGCGCCGAGGCCGGTGGCCTGCACCGAGGCGGCAATGATCAACCCGCCGAACACGAGCCACGCCGCGGTGGACTGGAAGCCGGCGAAGACCACGTCCGGCGGGGCGGCGGCCACGGTCACGGCGAGGAAGCAGAAGATGACCGCGGTCAGGTACTCGGGTATCACGGCCGTCGCCCACAGCCCAATGCACACCACCGTGACCGCGGCCGCGGGCAGGATCTCCGCCGGCAACCCCGCGGGCGTCGGCGCCACGGCCAGCGCCACTCCGGCGGCGCAGGCAGCCGAAGCTACCAGCCGATGAGGTGTTAGTGTGCTGTTCCGCATATTCGTTCACCGATCTGCTGGTCTTTCTTGTCGTCGGCTGCGTTGCTCCTCCTCACGTGGTATCGGCCACTGCTCGTCGTCGCGCCTTGCCGACAACAAGAAATCCTGCGCATCTCGGCAAACGAATATGCGGAACAGCACACTAGGGTCATTCGGCGTCGGGTTGCCGTTCGGGGGCCTGATCCGCGAAGGCGGGCAATCCCATGCAGTTCTCGTGGATCCGGGCAAGGGTCGGGTAGCGGGCCAGATCCACACCGAAGCGGCGCGAGTTGAACACCTGGGGCACGAGACAGATGTCCGCCAGCGTCGGCTGGTTCCCGAAGCAGTGGGTTCCCGTTCGCGAATCGTCCTTGAGCATGGCCTCCACGGCCGAAAAGCCCTCGTCGATCCACCGGCTCGCCCACGCGGCTCTCGCGTCGTCGTCCAGGCCGAGGTGGTTCTCCAGGTACTGGAGGATACGGAGGTTGTTGATCGGGTGGATGTCGCAGGCGACCACCTGGGCCATTGCCCGGACCCACGCTCGGTCCACCGGTGCCGGAGGTAGAAGGGGCGGCTCCGGAAACCTTTCATCAAGATACTCGATGATGGCCAGGGATTGCGTGAGCACCGAGCCGTCGTCTTCCAGGGCGGGAACGAGGCCTTGGGGATTGCGCTCCAGTGCGCCAGGCTAACTGGTGCGAGTGCAGTTGGTGAAAGTCCAACAGGAAGGAGAAGGCAAGCCACCACTTCCACCCCGAGTCATGGGCCGCCGTCCGTGAGGACGGAGGTCAAGCGTTGACAGGGGCGCGTATGGGCAGG
>JAJDTQ010000140.1 GCA_022827045.1 Candidatus Binatia bacterium | reverse complement strand
GGCCGCGGGGCTGCCGCTCTACGACCGGCTCAACGTCCACGGCTACTGGATCATGGACAAGGGCAAGATGTCCAAGAGCCTGGGCAACGTCATCCGCCCCCTCGACATGAAGGAACGCTACGGCATGGACGCGTTCCGCTACTACCTGCTGCGGGAGATGGTATTCGGCCAGGACGCGACCTTCTCCATGGAAGCGTTCGTGAACCGGATCAACGCCGACTTGGCCAACAACTTCGGCAACCTGGTGAGCCGGGTCCTCGCCATGCAGAAGCGGTATTTCGGCGGCGCGGTCCAACCCATGGGCAGCGGCGAGCGGCCCGAGGACCGGGAGTTGAGAGAAGCCTTCCAGGAGGCGGCGGCCAACGTCGACCGGCACATGGAGGAGATGGCCTTCCACCGGGCCCTGGAGTCGATCATCGAGGCAGTGGACAAGACCAACCAGTACATCGTGCAGACGGCCCCGTTCACCCTCGTCAAGGACCCGGACCAGAAGCCCCGGGTGGGCGAGATCCTGCACCACGTGCTGGAGAGCGTGCGCCTCACCGGCGACCTGCTGGCCCCCTTCCTGCCGGAGACGGGCGCCGCCGTGCGGAGGCTCTTGGGACTCCCCGCCAGCGACACGCTCGACGCCGAATGGGGCGGCTCCTTCCCCGAAGGCCACCAAGTCCAACCGCCGGAAATCCTCTTCCCGCGGATCGAAGAGACGGAAGACGGCGGCGACGGGCGTCGCTAGCAGGACACCCGCACCAGTGGCCAGGGAAATACCCGTCGTTGATGCGAAAATGAGCCCCCGACCCCCTCTCCCTCCGGGAGAGGGTTGGGGTGAGGGTGGCGGGCGCAGGCAGCCCGTTGAGCATGTGGTGAGGACGGTTCGCGCGATGACGGGAATCCTGGTGTGGGAGAACGGCGGATGAATTCACGACCTCCGGCCCTCATCGACACCCACTGTCATATCCAGACCGCGGAGTTCGACGAGGACCGCGATGAGGTGCTTGCACGGGCTCGCGAGGCCGGCGTCGACACCGTTATCGTCGTCGGCGGAGCGGGCGATCTCTCCACCAACGACCTAGCCGTGCGCCTGGCGGAAGAACACGAGGGCCTTTACGCCACCGTGGGCATGCATCCGCACGACGCCAAGGACGTAGCCGCTGAGGACATGGACCGGTTGCGCGGTGTCGCCGGACATCCCAAGGTCGTCGCCATCGGCGAGACCGGCCTCGACTTCCACTACGACCACTCGCCCCGCGACGTCCAAAGGGAGATGTTCGAGCGTTTCGTCGCGCTGGCCATGGAGACGCGGTTGCCCATCGTCGTACACAACCGGGAGTCGGACCGCGAGGTAGCGGAGACGCTCCGAGAACGGGGCGGCGGCCGGCTGGAAGGAGTGATCCACTGCTTCACCAGCGACGCCGAAGCCGCGCGGACGTTTCTCGACCTGGGCTTCTACCTGTCGTTCTCGGGCATCGTCACCTTCAAGAACGCCGAGGCCCTTCGGGACATCGCCCGTTGGGTGCCCCTGGACCGGCTGCTCATCGAGACCGACGCGCCGTTCCTGGCGCCGGTGCCCAAGCGGGGGCGACGCAACGAACCGGCTTACGTAGCATTCGTGGCCGAGACCCTAGCCCGGGTCCGGGGAGTCGAGGTCGAGGAAATCGCCTGCACCGCGAGCCGCAACGCCCGGACACTGTTCAGGCTGCCGCCCGCCGAGGCAGCGCTATGAACGTGCGCAGCAGGCCAACGAGATGTAGGGGCCGGTTTCAAACCCGCCCGCGCCCGCTTTGCGTCACCGCTCACAGTTTGCTGGAACCATGATCGACGGAACCACAAAGCTGCTGGGAGTGCTGGGCTGGCCGGTGGAGCATTCCATGTCGCCGGTGATGCACAACGCCGCCATCCAGGCGGCGGGCCTGAACGCCTGCTACGTGCCGTTTCCGTGCCCGCCCGAGGCCTTGGGCGACGTCATCGCCGGCCTGCGCGGCATGGCGTTCCTCGGCGCCAACGTCACCATCCCGCACAAGCAGGCGGTCATCGAGCACCTCGACGGACTGAGCGAGGAGTCCCGTTTCACCGGCAGCGTCAACACCCTCTACTGGGAGGGCGACCGGCTCATGGGCACATCCACGGATGCCCCTGGAGCCGTGCTGAATCTCCGGCAAGCCGGCATCAAGCTGGACGGCAAGAGGGTCGTGATCCTGGGAACCGGCGGGGCAGCCCGGGCGCTGGCTTTCGTGCTGGCCCGGGGCAGCTTCGCGGGTAGCAGCGGCGGCACAGAAACTTTTGCGCTGCCGCAGATCACCATACTGGGCCGGGACCGGGCGAAGGCCGAGCGGCTGACGCAGGACATCGCGGCGGGAAGCGCGGCCGGCACGGCGGTCCGCGCGGGCCTGCTGTCGGCGTTCGCCTCCCTCGGAAGCGGCGCCGACCTCCTCATCAACTGCACGTCGGTGGGCATGGCCCCGGATGTTTCCGAATGCCCCATCGACCCGAAGCTCCTCGAGCCCCGCCAAGCCGTCTATGACATCGTCTATCAGCCCCGCGAAACCGTGCTGCTCCGGGAAGCCAAGGCGACGGGGTGCCAAACGGTAGAGGGCATCGGCATGCTGGTGCACCAGGGGGCCGCGTCCTTCCGTACGTGGTTCGGCCACGACCCGGACACGGGGATCATGTTCAACGCTTTGGGGCCGTACGAGTACAAGTAACTGCCTTTTCAATTAAGGGGATCAAAAACGGAATAAAGTATCGTTCCGTAGTCGTCGGGCGTTGAGTTTTTGACCGTAGAATACGGTATTGTAGATTTTCGAGAAAGGCGTACAACAAATACCAGACGAAAGGGGGTTTGCCAGTGACAGTAAGCGTGGAGGAACGTCTGGCTGCAATAGAGGCCCTTTTGCCTCACTTGGCGACTAAAGACGACCTCCAGAAACTGAAAGTCTGGTGGCTTGGCGGAATAATTGCCGGAATGGCTGTTGCAGCCGGGATTGCGGGGGCGATGGTTAGGTTCTTTGTGTAAGGGGAGCTACTACTGCCAACAGCGGGTAAGCCTTCCACAAGGGTGGCGGATACGCAAAAGAGGGGAGGACTCGTGTCCTCCCCTCTTTTTTCGGAGCCGGGTAGGAGCTCGCCGCTCCTAGTAGTCTTCCGGCATGGCCGGGGCAGCGGGCTGCTTCTTCTCCGGCTTATCGGTGATCATGGCCTCGGTGGTGATCAGCAGGCCGGCCACGGACGCGGCGTTCTGCAGCGCCGAGCGCACCACCTTGGTGGGATCCAGGATCCCGGCCTTGATGAGGTCCTCGAACTCGCCCTTGGCGGCGTTGTATCCG
>JAJDTQ010000075.1 GCA_022827045.1 Candidatus Binatia bacterium | reverse complement strand
GTTATCATTGTCGACTTCTCGGCCGAGGACAGGGAGAAGTGGAAGAACAGCGCGGGCGTCCAGAAGATAGCCGGGGACTGGGCCGCGAGCATGGAAAAGCAGGGTCTGCCAGGCAAGAAGACGCTTGCGGTCTTCCTGGGCGAATAGCCGGGTAGGGGGCCCGCGGGCCCCCTACCCACGTTCATTCTCGGTACTCTCTTTCCCGGGCGCACTGATGTGACGTGACGCGCGGCCTGACGGCAAAGGAAAGTGAGATTGGAAGGGGGATGACATGAAGGCATTTTCGAGAACGTTGGCGGTCTTCCTGACGGCGGGCCTTATGTGCGCTGCCGGCGTGGCGGTCCCGGAAGACGCGCATGCGAAGATTATCCTGAAGGTGACGACCCAGTCGACCCGTCCTGGAACACCGCGGGCCGACTATCTGGTGCACTTCAAGAACGCGGTGGCGAAGCGCACGAATGGCGAGATCGAGGTCCAGATCTACTGGGCCAACTCGCTCGTGCACGCCAAGGAGGCTCTGGAAGCGGTGCAGCTGGGCACGGCGGACATGGCCGACTTGGCCGTCGGGTATTTCTCCGACAAGATCAAGCTGCTTCAGGTGGCGGGTCTGCCCTTCTCCGTCAGTGATCCGGTGAAGGCACGGGAAGGCGGCATGCGTCTCCTTAGGGAGGTCCCGGAGGCGCTGGCGGAGATCACCAAGTTCGGTCATGTGTTCGTGGGCATGACCGCGACAGCGGAGTATCATCTCAATTCCCGTGGGCCGATCCCGGACCTGGCAGCGCTCAAGGGCAAGAAGGTCGGCACCTTCGGCCGCATCGCGCCTAAGGCCATCCAGGCGGGGGGTGCGGTCTCCGTCAGCACCACCGGCGGTGAGGTGTACGAGGCCCTCCAGCGCAAGACCATTGACGCGCGCATCATGTCCTTCGAGACAGTCCAGCGGTTCAAGACCTACGAGGTGGCCAAGTACGTGAACACGATCGCCATGGGATGCATCGCGGGTGTCACGCCGTTCACCATGAACAAGAGGAAATGGGACTCCCTGTCGAAGGAGCACCAGAAGATCATCCTGGAGGAAGGCGAGCGGGTTGGAGTGTGGGAGGCCAAGGCAATGAGGGACGACGACGTCAAGTTCCAGAACTTCCTGAAGGGCCAGGGCGTCAAGATCGTCGAGTTCTCACGCTCTGACCGGGAGAAGTGGAAGAACACCCCGGGCGTCAAGAAGATCGCTGCGGACTGGGTGGCGAGTGTGGAAGCGGCGGGTCTGCCCGGCAAGAAGGCTCTCGACGTTTTCCTGGGCAAGTAGTCCGGTCGGGGGCCCGTGTTGCGGGCCCCCTTCCCCGTGCATACGCAATCCTTCTCTTCAATAACCCTTGACAGCGGTTCAGGGCTTCGACTAGTGTCCCCTGTGTCACACTTTGAGACCCGTGAGGGTGAGGTATGGACGGGGGAGCATCAGCTTTTGGCGCGGGTCAGCGGGCGGTTTCGAGGGAGATACAATGTCGTATGACGAGTACTCCGTAGTGGATTGCGACGGGCACGTAGTGGAGTGGGTCCCGGACATGGCCGACTACATGAGCGACCGCATCAGGATGCAGGCCACCAACCCGGCCCGGGATCGCCAGGGGGTGTTCCCTTCCATCGACGGAATGCATTTCGCCCTCCACGCCGGGACCACTGGCAACGAGCGGGTCACCGCCAGCGAGTACATGCCGGGGAGCGGCGAGGACTGGGTCGCCTTTCTCGATCAGGCCGGCATCGACAAGACCGTCCTGTTCACCACCGAGGGGCTCTCGGTGGGCTTTATCCAGATACCGCGCTACGCGGTGGAAGTCTGCCAGGCCTACAACGACTACATCCACGAGAAGTTCGCCAAGGTGAGCGACCGGCTGCGGCCGGTGGCGCTTCTGCCCATGCAGGACGTCCCGGAGGCCGTGAAGGAGCTCCGGCGCGCGGTGGACAAGCTCGGCTTCGTCGGCGGCATGCTGCCGTCCACGGGACTGCCGCTCCACCTGGGCCACCAGAGCTATTGGCCGGTCTACGCGGAAGCGGAACGCCTGGGAGTGCCGATTGCCATTCACGGCGGCTCCAACCTGGGCATGGGAATGGACACGTTCACGAACTTCACGGGTTCGCACGTCCTGCACCATTCCATCCCGTTGATGATCGCTCTCGTGTCGTTCATCTACCACGGCGTGTTCGACGCGCACCCGAAGCTCAGGGCCGCCTTCATGGAGGGCGGTTGCGGCTGGCTCGATTTTCTCATCGACCGCATGGTCCGCGACGAGAACTACTTCGACGCCGAGGACCAGCCCAAGATGCGGCCGGTGGAATATCTCAAGGGCGGCCGCATCCTGCTGGGCTGCGAGGGCAGCGAAGAGACCCTGGCGTACGTTGCGAGCCGGGTGGGCATCGAGGCCTTCGCCTACGCGTCCGACTATCCCCATGAGGTGGATCTGCCGGCGGCGAAACACGAGATCGAGGAGGTCGTGGAACGCGACGACATGTCCAGGGAGGACAAGCAGGCGGTGCTGGGCGACAACGCGAAACGGTTTTTCAATCTGTGAGTCCGGCCGGGTGCCGCACCCGGCCGATGTTGAGCCATGACGCACGGGCGTCACGGTAAAGGGTACTGGAATCAGAAAGGGGAAAGCATGAAGGCAGTATCGAAATCATTGGTGGTCTTCCTGATGGCGGGCGTCCTGTGCGTCGCCGGGTTGACAGTGCCGGAAGACGCCCAGTCCAAGATCATCCTCAAGGTAGCCACGCAGTCCGCGCGTCCGGGAACGCCGCGCGCCGACTACCTGGTGCACTTCAAGAACGGCGTGGCGAAGAGGACCAACGGCGAGATCGATGTCCAGATCTTCTGGGCAAACTCGCTGGTGCACGCCAAGGAGGCGCTGGAGGCGGTGCAGTTGGGCACCTCCGACATGGCCGACCTGGCCATCGGCTACTTCTCCGACAAGATCCGTCTGCTGCAGGTGGCGGGGCTGCCCTTCGCCGTGAGTGACCCGGTGCAGTCGCGCGACGGCGGCATGCGCGTGCTCGCGCAGATCCCGGAGGCCAGCGCGGAGCTGGCCAAGTTCGGCCACGTGGTGGTGGGCATGACCGCCACGGCGAGCTACCAGCTCGTGGCCCACTACCCCATCACCAACCTGGCGGAGCTCAAGGGCAAGAAGGTCGG
>JAJDTQ010000264.1 GCA_022827045.1 Candidatus Binatia bacterium | reverse complement strand
GTGCACATGTAGCTGGCGCCCAGGGCCACTCCCGCCAGGCCCCTGCGCGCCAGCGGGTAGCCGTCGAGGATGGTCGCCTGGGCCGAACGGGCGCCGGGAATTCCCATGAGGATGGAGGGGACCGGTTCGGTGATGTCGCTGGCCGCCAGGAAGAAGACCACGGCGGTCACCGTGATCCACGGATCTATGTAACCCGCGAACCCCAGCAGGACCACCGCGATGGGCAGGTTCCCCCCGGGCATCAGGCCCGAGATCAGCGCGACGGGCAGTATCACCAGCATCGCCAGCAGCGGGCCGAGGGAAAAGAGCTTCTCCGCCGCCTCTATGGACGCTTCCCACATGTGATCCTCATGAATTCACAGCCCCGAAATGCGAAGTGCTGACTTGCCATGACCGGCGTGCGGTGTCAACACGCCTCCACCCCGGGCGCTATGGAATCCAGAGCTCGTAGCAGGTCGCCGCGCACGTCCTGGACAGGAAGAGGCCGCCGCCCAGGTTCACGAAGTGCCCCTCGAGGCGCTTGCGGTACCACTTCCCCTTGCGCAGGTAGACGTCGGTGTCGGTGCGCTCGGGGATGCAGTTCTCCCTGGCGTCGCGGCGGGTGAGCACCTCCAGGTAGAGGGCCTGGGAGCACAAACCGGCGAGGTTGTCGATGGCGGCCTTGCACTCCGCGTCGCCGAGGTACTGGAGCACGCCCTGGCACACCACCAGGTCAAAGGGCTCGCCGGGCTTGTAGTCGACGATGGAGCCCTTTCCCCAGCCGAACTCGTCGCAGAGATAGTCGCTCGCTTCCAACCCGTGGTATTCGACGTCCCGGCCGAGGTCCGTGAGCGCCGTCCGCCAGTGCCCGAGGCCGCAGCCGGCGTCCAGCACCGTCTTCACCTCGATCTCCAGGTAGTCGAGGTAGGCGAGCACGAAGCGGACGATGGCGGGGGTGTACTCCGTCATGAAGGTCCGGGTCTCGTCATTGCGGTACCACCGGTCGTAGTACGCGCGGTCGAACCTGAATTTCTTCATGGCCCGGTCAAGCCCGGCGCCGCGCCGTCCGCCGCTCGCTTTTTCCCGCGATCCGGGATAGGCCCTGGAACATCGGCATGGTCCCCGCGCCGCTACGCGGACGCCGCGTGCCCGCCCGCCGTCCCCGGGAAAAAGATGTCCATCGAGATCCTTGCCCTCCTCACCGCGTTCTCCTACGCCACGTCGAACATCGCCGCCCGGTGGGGACTGCAGTATTCGACCCCCAACACCGTCGTGCTCTTTTCGCTGTTCGTGCACGCCGTGGGCTTGTCGGCGGCGGTCCTGTTCACCACGGGCATTCCGTCGGTGCCTCGAGCGGCGTTCTACCTGGTGGTCATCACCGGCGTGCTGCAGACGGTGCTGCGGTCATGCCACTACCTGGCCATCTCCAAGGTCGGTGTATCCCGCGCCGTAACGCTGCGCAATACGCATCCCATGCTCACCGTGCTGATCGGCGTCACGGTGCTGGGAGAGCAGACCAACGCCCTCAATCTGGCGGGCGTGGTGCTGATCGTCGGCGGCACCGCTCTCACCTCCTGGAGAATGGACGAGCAGATCCCCGACTTTCGTCGCTGGTACCTGGTGCTGCCGGTGGCGACTTCCGTGATGACCTCCACGGTGCACCCGATCCGGCGATACGCCATGCTCCTGGCCGACGAGCCCCTGTTCTTCGCGGCGCTGGTGGGGATCGTCTCGCTGGGCTGCTTCACCACCTATCTCGCGTCGCCGGTACGGCGGGAACCCCTCGTCTGGCACCGGAAGGCGTTGATCCCGTTCACCATCTCCGGCGTCGGCGAGACCATGGCGATCCTGCTGCTGTTCTTCGCCCTGGCGTCGGGTCCCACGGTGATCGTCTCTCCCATAACCGCGACTTCACCGGTATGGACCGTGCTGCTGGCCAGCATCATTCTGCGCCGCGTCGAGAACACCACTCCGGCGGTGGTATTCGGCACCCTGCTGGTGGTGTCGGGCGCCATCTGCGTGACCCTCGCGCGGCACTGGTAGGCGGTCCCGTTCACCCGGGCGCCAGGTGTCCGGTCTTGCTGTAGAAGATGCAGCCTGCCCGGCTGCGCGGCGCATGCGAGCTGCCCGGAGGGTTCCGCAGCCAGGTCCCCTTGCGGTAGACGCCGTCGTCGTCCTCGAGAACGCCTTCGAGCACCCAGAGTTCCTCGCCCGCGGGGTGATGGTGCCGTTCCAGCAGTGCTCCCGGCTCCAGTTTCACCAGCGCGACGGACTCTCTCTCGCCGGCATAAAGCGGCATGACGAGCAGGCCTCGTTCGCTTCCCGGTGACCACGGCGCGCCGGCGGTATCGACGCGCACGACCCCGCGCTCCGCCGGGTCCATCTGCCGGAGCTTCACGAACAGGGTGCAGCCGCCGAGGCTGTGGGGCCGGTGCCTCGAGCCCGGCGGGTTCCTCACGTAGGTCCCGGCCGGGTAGTCCCCGTGCTCGTCGGAGAACACGCCCTCGATCACCAGGAACTCCTCGCCGAGCCCGTGGGAGTGCTCCGCGAAGCGGCTGCCCGGCGCGTAGCGGACGAGGCTGGTGGCCCGCGCCACCTCCCCACCGTCCCGCTCCAGCATACGCCGCCGGACCCCGGGCAGCGGGGAATCCATCCACGGCATCTCCACCGTGTCGATGACCACGCGCCGGGATATGTCCGTGTTCAACAGCATGCGGGTGATTTCCGCGGGGCCGGCCGTTGGTTGACCTGCCCGGCCGGGTCATATTAACTTTCGTGGGCTCGCACACACAACGCCGAGACCGCGCGACGGTACAGGAGGAAACCAATGGCCAAAGCCAAGGTGTTCATATTCGCTCCCAACGACGAAAAGGGCGACTCCCACAAGAAGCTCGAGGACAACGGCTGCGAGCTGGTCCTGGGCAAGGCCGGTTGGCACAACCCCCAGGGGGATAACGAGGCGGAGATGGTCTCCATGGCCCAGGGCGCCCATGCGCTGGTGGGCACGTCCATCCGAAGCTCTCCCATCAGCCAGGAGATCATGAAGGCCTCCAAGGACCTCCGGGTGGTGGCCAAGTACACCATCGGCGTGGACGACGTGGACGTGGACGCGGCCACGGAGATGGGCATCATGGTGTGCCACGCGCCCACGGAGTCCAACTGGGGCGGGGTCGCCGAGGGCACCATCACCGGCATGCTGACCATGCTCAAGCGCACGCGCGAGCGTGACCGCCACCTCAAGTCGGGCGGCGAGTGGCGCGACCCGAGCCACCAGGGCACCTACCTGGGGTCCCGCGAGATGGACGGCTACCCCGGCATCGTTCTGGGAATCATCGGCCTGGGGCGCATCGGCACCCGCGTGGCCAAGCTCATGAAGCCCTGGGGCATGCGCATGATCGCCTGCGACCCCTACGTGCCCGACGAGAAGTTCACCGAGGCCGGCGTCGAGAAGGTGGACCTTGCGACGCTGCTGCGCGAGTCCGACGTGGTGACGCTCCACGTCGTCCTCACCAAGGAAACCCGCCACATGATGGGCAAGGAGCAGTTCGCGCAGATGAAGAAGGACGCCATCTTCATCAACACATCGCGCGGCTACTGCTGCAACGAGCCGGACCTCGCCGAGGCGCTGGAGAACGACGTCATCTCGGGCGCGGTCCTGGACGTCTTCGAGGACGAGCCCCTGTCCATGGACAGCCCGCTCCGGAAGCTCGGCGACAAGGTGATCCTGTCGCCCCACATGGTCTCCTCCAACAAGGGCAGCGGCCTCCACCCCGGCGTGGTCTGGGCCACCAGCTCGGTGCTCACCGCGCTCCGCGGCGAGGTGCCCGACAACGTCTACAACAAGGAGGTCATCGAGCAGTGGAAGAGCCGCTTCGGCGGCAAGAGCCTGCTGTGAACCATGGTCGGAGCGCTCTCCGAGACAGACCTGCACGCGCTCCACGCCTACTGGCGTGCCGCCAACTACCTGTCCGTCGGGCAGATCTACCTGCTTGACAACCCCCTCCTGAAGGAGCCGCTGGCGCCCGCCCACGTCAAGCCGCGGCTCCTGGGCCACTGGGGCACCACCCCCGGGCTGAACTTCATCTACGCGCACCTGAACCGGGTGATCCGGAAACGGGACCTCAACGTCATCTACATCGCCGGTCCGGGCCACGGCGGCCCGGGGCTCGTGGCCAACACCTGGCTGGAAGGGACCTACAGCGAGGTCTATCCCGAGGTGTCCCGGGATGAAGCCGGCATGCGGCTGCTGTTCAAGCAGTTCTCGTTTCCCGGCGGCATCCCCAGCCACGTGGCCCCCGAGACCCCGGGTTCCATCCACGAGGGCGGCGAGCTGGGTTACGCGGTCTCCCACGCCTACGGCGCGGCCCTGGACAACCCGGACCTGGTCGTTGCGTGCGTCGTGGGCGACGGCGAGGCCGAGACCGGCCCGCTGGCGGCGGCCTGGCACTCCAACAAGTTCCTCAACCCGGCGCGGGACGGCGCGGTGCTGCCCATCCTCCACCTGAACGGGTACAAGATCGCCAACCCCACGATCCTTTCGCGCATCCCCCGCGACGAGCTGGAGAGCCTGTTCGTCGGCTACGGCTACGAGCCGCATTTCGTGGAGGGCTCGGACCCGCCTGCGATGCACCGGCTCATGGCCGAGACCCTGGACACGGTCACGGCCCGGATCCGCGCCATCCAGGAGGAGGCGCGCGCCGCCGGCGTCACGGCCCGCCCGCGCTGGCCCATGATCGTCCTGCGCACCCCCAAGGGCTGGACCGGCCCGAAGGAGGTGGACGGGCTCAAGACCGAAGGGTTCTGGCGCTCCCACCAGGTGCCGCTGGCGCAGCTCGCGGCCAAGCCGGACCACCTGAGGCTGCTGGAGGAATGGATGAAGAGCTACCGTCCGGAGGAGCTCTTCGACGAGACCGGGCAGCTGGCGCCCGAGTTGGCGGCGCTGGCCCCGGAAGGGACCCGGCGCATGGGCGCCAACCCCCACGCCAACGGCGGCCTGCTGCTCAAGGACTTGAGGATGCCGGACTTCCGCGACTACGCTGTGGCGGTGCTGCGGCCCGGCGGGACCGTGGACGAGAGCACGCGGGTCATGGGCCGCTTCCTGCGGGATGTCATGAGGCGAAACCTGGAGAGCAGGAACTTCCGCGTGTTCGGGCCGGACGAGACCGCGTCCAACCGTCTCGGCGCGGTGTTCGAGGTCACCGACCGCGTATGGATGGCGGACACCCTCCCCGAGGACGACCACCTGTCTCCTGACGGGCGGGTCATGGAGATCCTGAGCGAGCACACCTGCCAGGGCTGGCTGGAAGGCTACCTGCTCACCGGGCGGCACGGCATCTTCTCCACCTACGAGGCGTTCGTGCACGTGGTGGATTCCATGTTCAACCAGCACGCCAAGTGGCTCAAGACCACCCGCAGCGACATTCCCTGGCGGCGTCCCATCGCCTCCCTC
>JAJDTQ010000100.1 GCA_022827045.1 Candidatus Binatia bacterium | reverse complement strand
GGTGAGCACGCCGCGGCCGCCGAGGTGGATCATGAGGTCGTCGCCCGGCATGTAGGTGATGTACGCGCCCGAGGCCAGCGCCGCGCAGCCGCTGCGCCCGAACACGGACTTGTCCACCAGCAGCACGTCCGCGCCCGCCTCGCGCGCGCGGATCGCCGCCATGGCGCCCGCCGCGCCGCCGCCGATGACCAGCACGTCGGCCTGGTGATGGATGGTCTTGTAGCTCATGATGGGTGCACCTCTCGCCCGCCACTAGTACCTAGACCAAGTGTATGCCCCTGTCAAAGACCGCTCCGGGACCCTGGCTCAGGGGCGCAAGCGGATGTCGTCTCCTGTCGAGGTGCTGCCGTACTCCACGGGGTCACTTCCCTTTGTGGGCTCCGTGCCCCATGGTCTTTTCGTGGCCGCCGTGGGACATGCCGGACTTGGACGCTTCGTGTCCGGCCATCCCGCCGAAATGGAGCTTCTTGATCACGCGGTCCCGGTTCGGCTTGGTGAAGTCGAGCTTGAGCGCCCACTCGCCCGTCATCTCCAGTTCGATGCGCGCGCGATACATTCCGGGCCTTCCGTGGGGTTCGGCCGGTACCGGACGGACGTTGTGGGCGCCGGGCATGGACGGCATGTCGGCGCCGACCGTGAACTCGGCATCGGCGATGGGGGTGCCGCTCTTCCTGGCCTTGACGGTGTTCCTGGCCTTGACGGTGATCATGCAGTCGTAGACCAGCTTCTTTTCCGCCGGCCTGCATTCCACCTCGGCCGCCTTTCGTTCGGCCGCGCCTGCGGGCGCCGGCGACAGCCCCAACCCGGCGGCGACGAGCATCATGGGCAGAAGGATCTTCATCATAACCCCCTTTCGTTCACCTGTCCGAAGTACGATCGGGCGGCACGCCCGCGGAAACGCCCAGGTAGTTCGACACGAGCCGGTCGTCCGACATCAATTCCGAAGCGGCGCCCTGGAGGGTGATTCGTCCGCTTTCAAGAACATAGCCTCGGTCGGCCAGCCCCAGGGTCTGCCGCACGTTCTGTTCGACGAGGAGCATGGTGAGCCCTTGATCGCGCAACCGACGGATGAGCTCGAAGACCTCCTCGGTCAGCTTCGGCGACAACCCCAGCGAAGGTTCGTCCAGCAGCAACAAGCGGGGCCCGGCCTCGAGCCCGCGGGCGAGGGCCAGCATCTGTGCTTCGCCGCCGCTAAGGCTGGCAGCCGGCCGGTCCAGCCTGTCCGCGAGGGCAGGGAACAGGCGCCGCAGACCCGAACGATCGCGGTGTCGGAGCACGAACCGGCCTCGCTGGTGGGCGCCGACGCGGAGGTTTTCTTCCACGCTCAAGGTGCCGAAGATCAACCGTCCCTCCGGGACCTGCACGACGCCGCGTGCGACCACGGCGTGCGGGGGCAGGCCCCCGATGGGCTCTCCCTCGAACAGGATCTCGCCCCGGTCCGGCGGCCGGATGCCGGCGATGGCGTTGAGAATCGAGGTCTTGCCGGCGCCGTTCGGACCGATGATGGAGACGATCTCTCCGGTCCTCACTTCCAGGGACACCCCCTGGACGGCACGGACCCCGCCGTAGGAGATGTGCAGACCGCGTACGTCAAGCATCGAGCGCGCCACCCTTGCCCAGGTAGGCCTGCCGGACGCGGGCATCGGCAAGCACCTCGTCCGGAGCTCCTTCGGCGATCTTGCACCCGAGATCGAGCACGCAAAGGCGGGTGCACACGCCCGCCACCAGCGCCATTTTGTGCTCGATCACCACGCAGGTGCGTCCCGGCGCCACCGCCTCCCGGATGAGCCGCGCCATGTCCGCGGTCTCGACCGCGGTCATGCCGCCCGTGGGCTCGTCGAGCAGCACCAGCCGCGCATCCACCGCCAGCGCCCGGGCGATCTCGAGGCGCCGCCGCGCCGGCAGGGGCAGGTCCTTGGCCAGCACTTCCCGGTCCTTCAGCAGCCCCACCTGCTCCAGCACCTCGTGGACCCTTTCCGCATCGCCGGAGTTGAGCGTCGGCCGGCTGCGCAACAGGCCCAGCAGCCCGCCGGAGATCCGGCTGTGCTGCGCGGCCCACACGTTGTGGAAGACGGTCATGGTCGGGAACAGGCGGATGTTCTGGAAGGTGCGCGCGATCCCCAGGCGCGCGATCCGGTAGCCCCTCCATCCGGTGATGTCCGCGCCTTCGAAGAAGATGCGTCCGGCGCTCGGCGCATAGACGCCCGTTACCGTGTTCAGAAGCGTGGTCTTGCCCGAGCCGTTGGGTCCGATGATGCCCAGAACCTCTCCGGCCGCCAGCTCGAGGTCGATCCCGCCGAGCGCGGCCAAGGCGCCGAAGCGCTTTTCAACGCCGCTGAGCGCCAGCATGGGTTCGTCCCCGGAACAGCGCCTTCAACCGGTGCACGCGTTCCTCGTCGAGGATGCCTCGAGGCATGAAGATCAGGAGTACCGCCGCCAGACCGCCGAACACGATCATTCGGTAACCCTGTATGAACCGCACCGCCTCCAGGAATCCGATGTCGACGGCGACGCCGATAAGCGGTCCGAATGCCGTGCCGAGGCCGCCGATCAGACCGTACGCGAGGGCATGTACGCCCAGCATCACGTTGAAGAACTGCGGTTCCACGTAAGTCGTGAAGTGAGCATAGAGGGCGCCGCCGATGCCGGCGATCACACCGGCCACGCCGGCGGCCAGAATGCGGTAGCGCACGGTGTTCACTCCCTGCATCTCGGCCAGCAGGTCGTCCGAACCGAGCATCCTGAAGAGGGACCCCAGGCGGGAGCGCTCGATCAGCAACAGGACGATCAGCACCAGCGCCAGCAGGCCGTAGATAAGGAGCATGAACTGGGCGAGGCTGAGGTCGCGCTCGAACATCCAGCGGATGCCGTGGAAGCCCTCCGCGCCGGCCGGGCCCACCATCTCCCCTTCGACCTCGACCTGGACGTGGACGATCAACAGAACCAGGCGCACCATCTCGGCGAACGCCAGGGTTGAGATGGAGAAGTACAAACCGCTGAGCCGCAGGGTCAAGGCTCCCACGACCATCGCCACCAGTCCGGCCACGCATGCGCCGACGAGAATCCCCGCCCAGATGGGCAGGAGCAACATGGCGGTCACCGCGCCGGCGGCGTAAGCGCCGAGGCCGAAGTAGGCCTGCTGGCCGAAGGATATCTCGCCGGTCAGCAGCAGCAGGTAGGCCGAGAGTGCGATGAACGCGATCATGCCGATGTTCGACAGGACCGTGATGACGTAGTCGTCCATGGCTCAAACCCGCCGAAAGGCCAGCTCCTCACGACCCAGAATGCGTTGACCCATAAGGCCGCCCGGGCGCAACACCAGCATGGCGAACAGCAGCAGGAACGCGCTCAGGTCCCTGTACTCGGTCCCCAGGTACCAAAGCGCATTCGCTTCGACCACGCCGAGCAGCAGGCCGCCCACGATCGCGCCCGGGAGAGAACCCATGCCGCCCAGCATCATCGCGATCAGGCCCTTGAAGGTCGCCCAGAGGCCGAAGAACGGCGTGATCTGCTCGTTCGTGGCCAGGATGGCGTAGCCCGCAATCCCTCCTACCACGGAAACCAGTGCGAAGGCGCACAGGATGACCCATGCCGTGTTGATGCCCATGTAGGCCGCGGCCACCGGGTTTTCCGAGATCGCCCGCAAGGCCAGACCGAACCGGGTGCGGTTCATCAGCAGATGCAGGGCGGCCACCAGCACCGCCGCCACCACCAGCATCGATGTCTGCTCGGCCCGGAACAGAAAGGGTCCAAGCTCGTAGGAGCCGGCCAGGAACAGGCCGGGGAAAGCATAGGTGCGCTCGGGCAGCAGATGAATCGAGGCTTCTTCCAGTTGCATCCAGATCACGAAGCTCGACACCATGGAGGCGAGCGCGGCATCGCGCCGGACGGCGTGAAAGCACAGCCGTTCGACATAGATGCCGACAACGACGGTGCAGGCGACCGTGGTCAGGGCGACGACCGGCACAGGGACGTGATAGTGCACGTGAAGCCACGTGCCGACGTACGCGCCGAGCATGATGCTGGCGCCGAAAGCGAGGTTGAGCCGGCGCATCACGCCGAATACGATGGTGAACCCGATCGCCAGCAGCGCGTAGGACGAACCGAACATCACCCCGTCGACCGTGTTCTGAATGAGATCTATCAAGCCGCTTCCCCTGGTTCGCGTCACTCCTTTCGCGACCCGAGGTAGGCCCGGTGGATGACCTCGTCCTGCTCCAGCTCGCCCGGTGACCCGGAAAAGGTGATCCTGCCGCCCTCGATGAGGTAGAACTTGTGGGCCACGTCCAGCGCCATGCGGGCGTTCTGCTCCACCAGAAGGATGGTGACGCCTTCCGCGTTCAACTCGCGGATGATGTTGAAGATCTCCTGGACGATCATCGGCGCCAGCCCGACGGACGGCTCGTCCATGAGCAGGATCCTGGGACGGGCCATCAGCCCTCTGGCAATGGCCAGCATCTG
>JAJDTQ010000271.1 GCA_022827045.1 Candidatus Binatia bacterium | reverse complement strand
GACCGCCAGGGCTCATTTCGGGCAGCGGCGGAGACGCGCACGTACCGCCGGGCTTCGCTGGGCCATGGCCGGGAGCCTGGCGGCAAGTCTCCTGGTGGGCGTGCTCTTCTGGCGGACGCAGACCCCGATGGAACCCATCCGGGTTGCCAGCGTCGCCCCCGTTCCCAACGATATCGACGGCTCCGGTGCGGTGGACATCCTGGACGCGTTCGCCCTGGCACGGATGGCGCGCGAAGGTTCGGTGCCGGCCACACGGGCGAAGACGGATTCCGTGCCGCGCATGGCGCGGACGGACGGCGCATCGGCGACGCGGGCCGAGATCGATGCCTTCGCCATGAGCATCGTGGCGTTGGACGCTACTGCGGAGAGGCTATGACCGGTTGGCGCTTCATGTACCTGCTCTGCCTGGTCCTGTGGACGGCCGCATGGCCCGGCCCGTCCCGCGCCGACGAAACGAAGGTCCGGTTCGCGGCCCTCGACATCCATCTGGAAACTGCCGAGCCCGTGGCCGCGTGGCAGTTCGAGTTGTCGGAAGCAGCCGGCCGGATGCGCGTGGTGGGTGTCGAGAACGGTGACAGCCCGGCGTTCGCCAAGGCTCCCTACTACGACCGGAAGGCGGTCAACGCCGGGCGTGCCGACCGCATCATCGTCGCCGATTTCACGTTGCGGCCAGCGGCCGAGCTGCCGGCGGGCAACGTCCGCATCGCCACCGTGCACGTTCGCCTCGCGGGCGTCGCCGAGCCCGACTACGTCCTCCGGCTGGTTACGGCGGGCAATGCCCGGGGCCAACCCATCCGGGCCTCCGTCCATCTTGGCGTTCAGTCAAGGAGATAGTGCGCATGAGAAAACTTGATATCGGCAGCGGTTTGGTGACCGGCACGGCGCTGTGTCTGCTCCTGATCGCGGGGGCATGCTCACTCGGCGATGACGCGGTGGAGGATACGCGTGCGGCCGGCCCCGTGTCTCACCACAAGCCGGAGAGCTCGGAAGTTTCTCACTCGCCTCCGCCCGGCTCGTCCGGCGGTGCCGCGGTGGCGGATGCTCCGGTGCCGGCGGTGCAAATGGGTCGAGGCCGTTCGGGGCGGGGGCGGCTGAAGAGCTTGATGCTGTCGCCCCAGTCCATCGTGCGTGAGGCATTCCGGTCTCGAATGGCTCGGGCCGGTGTTGCGGCGGCCGGGCCAATGACGGTGGGCGAAGAGCTCTGGATCATCGCGACGCCCCGGCCCGCGACACCCCCGGCCGAGGCGGCGAAGCCGGACCAGCCGGGTTCGGGCGCGCTGATGGCGGCCCGTCCCTTCGGAGGCGAGGAAAAGACGAAGGTGCCGCTCCCCCTCAAGCGCACCGAGGTCCAGGCGGCCATCACCGGCTACATGGGGACGGTGGACGTCACTCAACAGTTCGAGAACCCCTTCGACGAGAAGATCGAAGCGGTCTACATGTTCCCGTTGCCGGAGAAGGCGGCGGTGAGCGAGTTCGTCATGACCATCGGCGAGCGCCGCATCCGTGGCATCCTGCGGGAGAAGGAAGAGGCCGAGCGCATCTACCGGGAGGCGCGGGCGCAGGGCTATCGGGCCAGCCTCCTCACCCAGCACCGCCCCAACATCTTCGAGCAAAAAGTGGCGAACATCGAGCCCGGCAAGCGTATCGACGTCAATATCCGGTACTTCCACTCCCTGGCGTATCGTGACGGCTGGTACAGGTTCGTGCTCCCCACGGTCGTCGGCCCCCGCTACAACCCGCCCGGTTCCAGGGACCCGGTGCATGCGTTGCGGCGCTCCCACGTCCAGCCTGTCTCGGCCGGCGCCGGCGTACGCTACCTGCGTCCCGAGGAGCGTTCCGGCCACGACATCGGCATCACAGTCAAGCTCGACGCCGGCGTGCCCATCGAAGCCATCGAGTCCAGCCATCGCATCGACGAGACCCGCACGGGTCCGGAAACCGTCACCATCCGCCTTGCCGGCCAGGCGACGATCCCCAACCGGGACTTCGTCCTCAAGTTCAAGGTGGCCGGGGGACGCGTCAAGACGAACCTCCTGACCTACATGGATCGCAAGAAAGGGCAAGGCTACTTCACCCTCGTGCTCTATCCGCCCGAGCACCTGGAGAGCGCGCCGAGGCATCCCATGGAGATGGTCTTCGTGCTGGACTGCTCGGGCTCCATGAACGGCGAGCCCATCGCGCAAGCCAAGGCCGCCGTTCTCGCGGCCCTCGACCTGCTCGAACCCTCGGACACCTTTCAGGTCATCCGCTTCTCGAACAACGCCAGCCGGTTCGGGCCGGACCCGGTTCCCGCCACCCCGGAGAACATCGCCCGCGCCAGGCGCTATGTGCGGCAGCTCCAGGGCGGCGGCGGCACGCGGATGATCGAAGGCATTCGCGCCGCGCTCCATTTCCCTCACGACCCGGAACGCCTGCGCTTCGTGACCTTCATGACCGACGGCTACATCGGCAACGAGGTCGAGATCCTCGACGCGATCCACAAGTCGATCGGGGAGTCGCGCATCTTCAGCTTTGGCGTAGGCTCTTCGGTCAACCACTATCTCCTGAACCGCATGGCCAAGGTGGGCCGCGGGGCCGCCGCGTACTTGGCACTGGATGACTCGGGCGCGGAAGTGATGCGGTACTTCTTCAACCGCATCAGCCGTCCCGTGCTGACGGACGTCGAGATAGACTGGGGAACGATGAAGGTGACCGACACCTATCCGCAACGCCTCCCCGACCTCTTCGTCGGCCGGTCCGTCGTCGTCACCGGCAAGTTTTCAGGTGCGCCTGCCGAACCGGTGGTGCGGGGTCGAGCCGGTGGACAGCGCGTCGAATACGTCGTGGCCCGGACGGCCAGTGAAGACGCCCACAAGTTCATACCCAACGTGTGGGCCCGGCTTCGAATCGTCGACCTCGCGGATCGCCAGGCCTGGACCCGCGACCCCCACAACGAGCTTGCCGGCGCCATCAAGAGTACCGCGTTGGAGTACGGCCTGATGTCCGACTACACGGCCTTCGTCGCGGTCGACGCAAGCCGGCGCACCGAGGGCAAGCACGGCACTACGGTGTATCAGGCTGTTCCGGTACCGGACGGCGTGCGCTACACCACCACGGTCAAAGAGGAGCACCCGGTCAGAGATGTGCGGTGACGGGTGACTGCGGGTCCTTGATAGCCAACCCTTGGGAGTTGCATTGTAGAGCGACTTTAGTTATACGAATGTATAACACTGGAGGATGCCATGCACACAACAAACCTGCGCAAGGTCGGCGGTTCCGTCATGCTCGCGGTCCCTCCGGCCCTCCTCGACCTCTTGAACCTCCGCGTGGGAGCCAAGGTGGATATCGACGTGGAGAAGGGACGCCTGGTCATCGAGCCCAAGGCGCGTCCACGCTACTCGCTCGATGAGCTACTGGCCCAGTGCGACGAAAACGAAACCCCTTCCTCAGAGGATCGCGCCTGGCTTGACGCCAAGCCTGTGGGCAAAGAGCTGCTGTAGTGAAGCGGGGTGACATCTGGCTCGTCAACCTCGACCCCGCTGCCGGCCATGAACAGCAGGGCACCCGCCCGGTACTGATCGTTTCCCCTGCTCCCTTCAACGACCTGACCGGGACGCCGGTCGTCTTGCCCATCACCACGGGTGGAGGCTTCGCACGCAGACGCGGCTTCGCCGTTTCTCTCGAGGGCGCAGGCACCCGAACCACCGGCGTGATCCGTTGCGATCAGCCCCGCACCCTTGACCTGTCCGCACGGAAAGGGAAGTTCCTCGAAATCGTCCCCGAACACATCATCGACGATGTGCTTGCCCGCTTGGCCACCATCCTCGAATAGGCAGCGTCGCCAATGGACTCGGCCCGTCACGAAGGGGTAGCTGCGTTGGAGGCTGCCGTCGATCCAAAACCGTCGCGACCCACGGAAGACTCAGAGGCGTTGAATTCGCTGCAGGGGATCTTTATTGAGGCCATTGTGGAAACTGCTTGAACTCCCGACAACTCCCGACTATATAATCACCATTATATAGGAGGCTCGGATGCTGTCGTTCAAAGTGACCACTGTAGGGGCATCTTCCGGTGTCATTCTCACCAAAGAGGCGATGGCTCGCCTCAAGGTGAAGAAGGGGGACACGCTATACCTGACCGAAGCGCCGGACGGGGGCTACCGGCTCACCCCGTACGATCCTGACTTTGCACGCCAGATGGCCCTCGCCGAAGATATCATGCATGATGATCGCGAGGTGCTGCGGGCGCTGTCGAAGTGAGTCAGGACGATCTGAGTCAGTGGCGCTGGGTTGGCCTGAATGTCGTGCTGGCCATCCATGACCGTCAACTCGCCGAGCACGGGGGGCCGGACGGTATCCGCGACCTCAAGGCGATCGAATCCGCCCTCGCTCGCCCCTTGAACCTCGCGGCTTATGGCAGCCCTGATATAGCCGACTTGGCAGCGGCGTATGCCTATGGCCTCGCCAACAACCACGGCTTCATCGACGGTAACAAGCGAACGGCTTGGGTGACCGCGCGCCTGTTCCTCGCGGACAACGGTCAGCGGCTGCAGTTCGACCCGTTGGACGCAATCCGTACGATGGAAGACGTCGCTGGCGGCCGTATCCGCGAGGCCGATCTCGCTGGCTGGTTCCGCCGGGGACTCAAGACCTGAAGCCCCAACTTCACATATCCTGAGATCACAAACTCAGACTCTAACGACGGCGTGATCTGTAAGCCTTTCGCATCGCACCGCCGAGTTCATCGAAGGTGACGGGCGATGCGAGTTTCTCCAACGCCGGCAGCGATATCGAATGTTGGCTGTCCTCCCGCTCATCCAGTTCCGCTGTGGGAAGGACAAAGAACGTCCACTGGTCGAGGTTCAGCGGGTCGATCGTGTAGTGGTCCTTGTGTTTCAGGAGAGCGAACACGTAGACATCTGCCTTGCGTCTTGGCTCCGTGTCGTGGGTGTTGGTCTCGGGGTCCCACAAAAGAGTCTTTTTCGTACCGAAGCGGATATCCGAGAAGCGCTGTTGCGACCAACTCTGAATATACGCCGCCGACTTGACCTCAAGCTTGATCCCGTCACGCGTTTCCAGGTCATACGGAGCCCACTCGTCGCGAACCCCATCTGTGGCGATGCCCACGGCACGAGCCACGATGAACTCGGCCAGAACACCTCGGGTGACGTTGCCGACAAGGTCCGAGTTCGCCCATTGCCAGTAGTCAAGCAAGCCGAAGCCCCTCGCTGATCCAGCAGAGTAAAACGGCTCGTCGCCAGTCTTCCTTCTGACGTCCAACTTCGGTATCGGTTCCATCACGGTGTCTTTCCCAGACACCTCAATACCCTATGACGCAGAGTGAAAACGGCATAGCGATGCGCGAGTGGCCATAAAGGGCTTGAGCGACAGACACGGTGTTGTCGTAATTCCTACTGATTCTCGCCTTCCCCCTGGTCTTGTAACGGTAGGTTTTCGGGACTGCGAGGAGTAGGTAGTCCATTTCGACCATCACCAGGGCCTGCACAAGGTCGCGATAAATGGCGTTACCCATCCACGCTCGCCCGGCTTCAACTTCGAGGCCAGCCCTCCACCCCGGGTGCCACGCGTCGATTTCGTACTGAAGTTCCGGCTGTGCATTCTCGCCGAAGAACACAGGGCGCCTGATTTTGTCTTGGTCGCGCTTACCCATTTCGACGTCAAACCCCAGTGTTACCAGATCCGATCGGAGCAAGGCGAGCGTCTGGTCGCTAGTGAGACCCTTCTTTAGCTGACTTGTATCGATTTCGTCCGCGTGCCGTTCGAATACTGCCACGATCTTAGGAACGAAACTAGCCGGGGGTCGCGTGCGCGGGAATGTAGAGAACTGGACGTGCAGTGCGCTACTCCATCTGTCGGAACCAGTCACGCAATCCAAGATGCAATCGCAATTCCTCATCCTCTGCCAGAGCTTTGCAATGCGCTATCGGTGCCCTGAGTGTGTTGAGAGTCGCAAGAACTTTTTCGACAGCGCGAAGGTCGCGAAACATGTCACCAAACATATCCCAATTGGTTTTGATAATCTCGCTCAGTTCCCCGAATGTGGTGAAATCAATCTCCTCTGTAGATCGTGGAGTGACACCTGAGGAGACTTCCTTTTTTCGGTTTGCCTCCGCGTTCTTGCGGACGTTCTCCGGCACCGCCGTGTTCCACCACCCGGCACCATGTTGCTCCTCCAACCGCTGGACGATTACCTCCCGAATGCTGTTCTCAGGACAGTAAAAGATAGCATAGTTCGTCGTCATACGAGAGGCTTCAGCACGCAGGCGCTCGCTGAACTGCGGATAGTACGTCTGATCCGTCCTGTGTTCGTGACTCTCTGTGTGACCAAGATCGACGTCATACTCCCTTTCAACCTGTCGTATTTTCGATTCTATAGCCAAGTTATTCAACCCAAAGAATCTTATCGGGCTTTCTTTAGGCATCAGTTCCTCAGCAGATTGTCCCTGAGCGCTCTGAAGATTGCGTTGAATACTTCCGGGTTGGTGGTCTCGGGGAGATTTAAGTTGATGGTGTATCCAACCCTGAATTCGATGTTTTCGCTATTGGTCATCGGTGGGGTCTTCGCGTCAGGCAGGGGTGGCAGTGAATTGGCCTCGTCCGATGTTAACCCGGGCGGTGCTATCGGCGGCTCTGCGTCGAAGGTCGCCAACTCATTTAGTGCTAGAAACGTTCCAACGATGCCCCGGGTGAGCCTACTCTCCTTTGTACCACCGGTGATTTCGACAACGAGTCCTACTAACTTATCGGACGACATGTCGTAGATATATTCATTTCGATCAAATAGTTCACCGAAAGCGTTCTTCATCCCTTGAGCAATCGCGAAGCCGTGAGTCTCGGTGTTACGGAACTGGTCGTAAAGAGGAGTCGGAACGCCATCTGAGCCGAGAAACTTCATCCGTTTCAACAGCGGTATAATGGGACGCGCGCCGCCGCCGCTGTGCCCTAGTTTTGTTTCAAGAAAGTCCTGCGTGAATCGGTCTGGTCTCCGGGCATTTTGGATCTTTTCGAGGATTTTGGGGATTAGCCCTGTTGACAACATGTAGGGAAGCGTAGAGGGCATTGTAGGTGCCTTTCAAAGAGATGGCTGGAAACGAGTATACAGGTTCGGGCGCGAGGCTTCTAGTGGAGATGTATCATTGGTCGTCGGCGGTTAAGGGGAGTCGGCAAAAGAGGGTCCAGGTTAGCGTGATTATCGTCGGAAGGGGAGGTGCGTCAGGGGATGTGGAGAAGGGTAGGCGCATCGGTGGTTTCGATTGGGCGATTACGCGGTTGCCTCTGCGGTGCGGGTCGTCGGGGGGTGGTGTCCCCTCTGGGTCTTCAGGAACCACACCATCACGATCAGGCCCAGGTACATCAGGCCGATCATCATGAAGAGCTGGTGGTAGGCCAGGGTCACGCCTTCGCTAAGCAGGCTGAATCCCAGCAGCGACTCGGCGCGTTGTTCCAGGCCGATGCCGAACTGGCCGGCGTGCTGGAGCAGGGCGTGGATCTGGAGCATCACGTCGTCGCGCAGGTTTTCGGTCAGGCGGGCGCCGAGTTCGGGGGTCATGGCCTCGACCTTGTAGAAGATGTGGCGCTCCAGGAGGAAGCTCAGCGTGGCAATGCCGAAGGCTTCGCCCAATCCGCGGGCGAGCCCCAGGATGCCGCTGCCCATGCGCGACTCGCCCTCGGGCAGGGCGCCCAGGGCGATGGAGTTGAGCGGCGCGTTGATGGTGGACTGGCCGATGCTCTTGAGTATCACCAGAAAGTAGATCACGCCCATGCCGGTCCAGATGGTGACGTTGGCCATGCCGAAGAGCGTCACCGTAAGCAGCACGAGCCCCGTCACCAGCAGGATCTTGGGCCCGAACCGGTCCGACAGCATGCCCGCGAAGGGCGACACGATGCCCACGGCGACGGCGGCGGGAAGCATGAAGATGCCGGCCTGCAGGGGCGGGTAGAAGAGTGCCTTCTGCAGGAACAGGTTCAAGATGAAGCTGGTGCCGCGGAACCCCATGACCCGGATCAGCACGATCATGCTGGAGATGCTGAAGTTCAGGTTCCTGAAGTAGCGGATCTGGACATAGGGGTGCTCGGCCCTCAACTCGGCGATGACGAAAGCCGCGATGAGCAGCGCGGCGGTTCCGAAGAGCGACAGGATCTTCTGGCTGGTCCAGCCGTCCTCCTGGCCCTGGGTGAGCCCCAGGAGCATGACCACGAGCCCGCCGGTTAGAGTCAGGAACCCGAGCAGGTCGAAGGCGGAAGGCTCGTGCGACGAGGAGCGCCGGGGAAGGATGACTACCGCCGCCATCACGGCCAGGATCAGGGTCGGAAGGGGGAGGTAGAAGATCGTGCGCCAGCTTATGTACTGGGCCAGGTAGCCGCCCGCCGGAGGTCCGAAGAACGGCCCCAGCGACCAGCCGGTCATGAACAGCCCCATGGCAAGGCCGCGCTCGTTGCGGGGAAAGGCCTCGTACATGATGGACATGGACACGCCGATGAGCGGCCCCACCCCCATGCCCTGGATGATGCGGAAGAAGATGAGCGAGTTGACGTCCCAGGCGATGGAGCAGAGGAACGAGCCCGCGCCGAAGGTGGCGGCGCTCAGGATGAAGAGGTTGCGGTCGCCGATGCGTTGTCCCAGCCAGCCCACGCAGGGAATCAGCACGGTGCGGGTGATCATGAACGCGATCAGCACCCACTGGATCCGGTGCAGCGAGGTGCCCAGCGACGACATCATCGCCGGGATGGCGGTGTCGACGCCGGTGATGCCGAGCCCGACGCTGATCATCCCCAAAGACAGGGTGATGGTGACGGGCCACTTGCGGGCGGGGTCGTATGTCTGGACGGGAGGCGCCGCGGGAGTCATGGCTTGGCGGGGCGCCCGCTGGCCTGGAGTCCGTCCTCCCCGGATTCCGGCTTCGTGATCCGAACCACCGCGAGCATGCCCACCCGGAGGATGCCGTCGGTGTTCTCCACCGCGATCTTCACCGGCAGCTTCTGAGTCGACTTGATGAACACGCCGGTGAGCTTCTGCGGCGAGAACAGCGAGAACTCGGAAGTGGTGGCGCCTCCCACGTCCACGACCTTGCCCTCGAACTCGACGCCGGGATACGAATCCAGCCTCACGGTGGCGCTGTTGCCGGGCTTGACGAAGCGGATCTGGGTCTCATCCACGTTGGCTTCCACCCAGTAGCGGCTGGAGTCCACCACCATGTAGACGGGCTGGCCGGCTTGCACGAACTCGCCCTTGTGGGCGTTCTTCTTCACCACCACGCCCTTCACCGGACTGCGCAGCGTCATCAGCCCCAGCCGCAACTGGAGTTCCTGCAGCTCCGCTTCGGCTTCCCGCACCCGGGCCTTCTTGGCCAGCCGCTCGGCTTCCTTGATCTCGCGCCGCTGCTTGTCGGCCGCGTGGCGAAACTCCCGCTCAGCCTGCAGCAGCAGGCTGCGGGCGTGCTCCAGCGCGGCCTTGTGCTGCTCGATGCGGATCAGGACCTCGCGCTTGTCGAGCACCGCCATGATATGGCCGGGCTCCACCACGTCGCCCTCTTCCTTGGGGAGCGCGTTGATCCTGCCGGGCACGCCGGTGCTGATGGTGACGATGTCGGCCTTGACACGGGCGTCGTCGGTGGTGATGTAGCCCAGCGACGACCACACCCAGACGCCGAAGGCCGCCACGGCCAGCAGCACGACGACGGCGGTCCCCGCGAGCCATCTCTTCTTGCTCGATTCGCTTGCAGCCATGCCCGTGCGCGACCCACTACCATTTCCATTGTCGATCCACAACGCGGGTTTGGACCGCCTTCGCTGTCCATACCCTGCCGAATTTTATATGCTCCCCGCCATGAAAGAGATCCACTTCGTCGACACCACGCTTCGGGACGGCCCGTCCAGCCTGTGGGCCATGGGAATCCGCACCGACATGATCCTGCCGGTGGCCTCGCAAATGGACGAGGCCGGCTTCCTGGGCATGGAGATCATCGCCTCGGCCTTTTTCAAGAAGTGCGTGCGGGAGCTGAAGGACGATCCCTGGGCGCGCATCCGGCGGGTCAAGGAGAAGGTTCCCAAGACGCCGTTGCGGCTCATCCGCAACCGCTACATGGCGGCGTTCCAGCACACCCCGCCGGCGATCCAGCAACTCTGGCTCGAAAGGCTGGCGGCCAACGGCATCGGCGAGGCGCGGACCTCCGACCCCTCCAACACGCCGGCGGTGTGGGCCGAGCAGGTCCGCACCGCCACCGAAGCCGGCCTCGATACCATCGTCAACCTGATCTTCTCCATCTCGCCCAAGCACACCGACGAGTACTACGCGGAGCGGACCCGCGAGGCCGTGAAGCTGCCCGTGAAACGCATCTGCCTCAAGGACCCGGGTGGGCTGCTCACGCCGGACCGCACCCGCTCGCTGGCTCCGGTGGTGCTGGAGAACGCCGCCGGCGTCCCGGTGGAGTTCCACACCCACTGCAACAGCGGCCTCGGACCGCTGTGCACCCTCGACGCCATCGAGGCCGGCATTCCCATCACCAACGCGGCGCTGCCGCCCTTGTCGGACGGGTCGTCCAATCCGTCGCTGTTCAACATCACGCGCAACGCCCGCGCCTTGGGCTACACCCCGGTCATCGATGAGGACGGCCTCAGGCCCGTGTCCGAGCACTTCACCCGGGTGGCGAAGGAGGAGGGCTTCCCCATCGGCGAGCCGCTTCACTATGACGCGTACCACTTCCAGCATCAGGTGCCCGGCGGCATGATCTCGAACCTGCGGCACCAGCTCGCGGGCATCGGCATGGGCGACCGGCTCGGCGAGGTGCTGGACGAGGCCTGCCGGGTGCGGGAAGAGTTCGGCTATCCCATCATGGTCACGCCGTACTCCCAGTTCGTCGGCAGCCAGTGCGCCATCAACGTGATCCTCGGCAAGCGCTACGAGCAGGTCACCGACGAGGTGATCCAGTATGCCATGGGCGCGTGGGGCGAGGAGGAGAGCTCGTCCATGGACCCGGACGTGCGCGACCGCATCCTGGACCGGCCCCGGGCCAAGGAGCTGACCGGCTGGCGGCCGCCGGACACGTCAGTCAAGGAGCTGCGGGAGAAGATCGGCGGCCCGGGGGTATCCGACGACGAGCTGCTGCTGCGCTACTTCACCTCCGAGGACGACGTGCGCGCCATGCAGCAGGCGCCGGCCCGGCCCCGGAACGGAACGAGCAATCTCATGGGGCTGATCAAGTCCCTCACCGAGCGCGCGGACACCAAGCAGATTTATATCCGGAAGCCGGACCTGTCGGTTCGCCTGGGCTAGCAGTTGGCGCCTCCGCCCCCTCTCCCTTTGGGAGAGGGTTGGGGTGAGGGCTCCTAGATCCCGTAAAACCGCTTGGCGTTGTCGTAGAGGATCTTCTGCTTCAGGCCCTGGGACAGGTCGGGGCGTTCCAGGAACTTGGGGATGTCGGTGCCGAACTCCGTCACCGCCTTCTCATGCGGGTAGTCCGACGGGTACATCAGGGCGTCTTCGCCCATCTCCCGCGCCACCACGTCGAGGATCTTCTCATCCAGCTCGCAGGTGACGAAGACGTTGCCTTCCTTGATGTACTCGCTGGGCAGCTTCTTGAGCGGGAAGTGCTTGCGCTTGCGGTCCACGTGGAACTTGTCGTCCATGCGCTCCATCATGTACGGCACCCAGCCGGCGCCGGCCTCCAGGTAACCCACCTTCAGCTTCGGGAAGAGATCGAACACGCCGTCCAGCACCATGCTGGCCATCTGGATCATCTGCGCGATGGGGTGCTCGAGGGTGTGGATCATGGACATGGTCTTGAGGTAGTCGAACCCGAGCCCCTGGCTCGGCGCGCCGTGGATGGCCAGCGGGCAGTCCAGCCGCTGCGCCTCCTCGTAGAGCGGGTGGAAGTCGGAGTGGCCGAAGCCCTTGTTGAGCACGTTGACCGCCGGTAGCAGGCCTGCCACCATCCCCTGCTCGGTCACCGCGTGGCGGAGTTCCTCGACGGCCTGTGGCACCTCGTGCACCGGCAGGATCGCGACTCCCTTGAGGCGCGGGCTCTTCCGGGTGTACTTGTCGTGAAACCAGTTGTTGTAGGCTCGGGCCAGCCCGCACGCCCAGTCGGAGTCCTGTATCAGGCCGAAGGCGAGGCCCGCGGTGGGATAGAGCACCGCCGCCTCGATGCCCGCCCCGTCGATGAACTCCAGCCAGCTCTCGGGCGAGGTCTGACTGGCCTTCTTCACTCCCTTCACGGCGCCCCGGGGCCACCCGTCCAGCGACGGGAACAGCCCGAATACCTTGTGCCTGCGATGGCCTTCGTACGGGCCCTCGAAATAATCCTCGAGCTCGTCGTTGTCCTCGAGAATGTGTCCGTCGGCGTCGATGATGGGAACGCTTGCCATGAATCGCTCCTCCTCCCTTGCTCGAATGCCTACTCCAGTTGTGACGGCGTGTCAAAAGCGCGTCCTTGACATTGCGGGTCAGTCTTTCTAAGGAGTCTGATCTATACAACAACCCGCCGTTCCGCGGACCCGTCATTCCGGCGAAAACCGGAATCCAGAGCCCACTTCTCAATGTTTCTGGATTCCGGCCCCGTATCGAGTACAGGACAGGCTTTTCGCCGGAATGACGAAATGCGCCACAAGAGGAGTGAACGTGAGTCTCAAGCTTGGCATAACCATCCCCACCTACACCTGGCCGGACATGGACTACCGGATGGCGCACACGGTCGTGCAGGACTACGCCCGAAGGACGGAGGAGCTGGGTTTCGAGTCCCTGACCGTGTGGGATCACCTGACCGACGCCCCGGGCCTTTACGGCGGCTCCTGGATGGACCCGCTCATCTGCCTCTCGGCTGCAACGGCGTGCACCGAGCGCATCAAGCTTGGCACGCACATCCTGGTGCTGCCGTTGCGGCATCCGGTGCTCCTGGCCAAGGAGATCGCCACCCTGGACTACATCTCCGGCGGCCGTTTCTTCTTCGGCGTGGGGCCGGGCTGGAGCAAGCCCGAGTTCGACGCCATGGGCATCGACCTGCGCGAGCGGGGGCGTCGCACCGACGAGATCCTGGACGCGTGCAAGCTGCTGCTCACCGAGAAGCACGTCTCCTTCAAGGGCGAGTTCTTCGAGTTCGACGACGTCACCATCGATCCCATGCCGCCCAAGTATCCGGAGGTGTGGGTGGCCGGGGGCTCACGCATTCCCGACGAGCTGTCGCCGGACAAGCCCTACATGGTGAAGACCGTGATGAAGCGCATCGCCAAGCACGCCGACGTCTTCACCTGCCGCGCCTCCGGGAAACTGGAGTGGGTCAAGCGGGATTTCGAGACCGTAAGCGAGTTCCTGAGATCTGAAGGACGCGACCCCGCCACCCTGGGCTTCGCCCACGTGCAGGCCATCTACGTGGTGGACACCCAGGATCCCGAGGAGGCGCTGCGGCTCCAGCGGCCCCACATCGAGCGCATGATGGGCAGCAACCGGAGCTGGGACCACCTGCAGGAATGCTACATGGTCGGCAGCATCGACCAGATCGTGGAGAAGCTGAAGATACTGGAAAACGCGGGCATGGAGCACGTGACCCTGCAGCCCGCGGGGCCCGACATCGAGCAGGTGGATCTCATCGCGGAGAAGATCGCGCCTCACTTCGCTTAGCCCCACAGGAGAATCGAACGTGCGTACGCTGAACCTGACGGTGGTTGACGCCGCCGACGGCCGCTCCGACCTGGAGTTCCCGGTGGCGCGGATTCTGGATGCGGGCTTCACGGGCAAGAACCGCGAAGGGGCCATGAAGCACGTGGAGGAGCTCAAGGCCCATGGCGTGGCCGCGCCGGACCGCATCCCCGCCTATTTCGCCGTGACCCGGGAGCTGGTCACCACCGACGACGAGATCGAGGTGCTGGGGGACGACACTTCCGGCGAGGTGGAGGTGGTGTTCCTGTTCAAGGGGGATCAGACCTACATCGCGGTGGGCAGCGATCACACCGACCGCGAGCTCGAGAAGGACAGCATCCCCAAGTCCAAGGTCATCTGCCCCAAGGTGGTGTCCCGCGAGGTGTGGAAGCTCGCGGACGTGGAGCCTCACTGGGAACGGTTGCAGCTCCAGAGCTGGATCGAGGTGGACGGGCAGCGGACGCTCTACCAGGAAGGGTCTTTGGCCGACTTCCTGACCATCGACGACTTTCTCGACGGCGTGAGGTCGGTGGTGAAGGACGGGGCGCTGGACGGCATGGTGCTCTACATGGGGACGATGCCCAGCTTGGGCGGTGAGTTGCTGTTCTCGCCCACCTTCGAGGGCCGCCTGTCCGATGACGTCCTCGGGCGCGAGCTGTCGTTCCGCTACAACATTCGTCCCATGGAGTGGCTGGCGTAGCGGCCCGCCCTTCGACGTCGCGACGCTACGCGTCGCTACGCTCTGGAGCGACGGCAGGAGAGGGCCGTGCCGCGAGCCTGCGGAACGACTCAGATGAACGGAGAGAGAGGGTGAGTGAAAATAGAGAACGACGGATTCGCGTCGCATCCATCCAGATGGGCATGGACGACGAGGGCAAGGATTCCAACATCCGGCGCGCCGCGGCGCTGATCGACGGCGTGGAGGGCGCCGACCTGATCTTGTTGCCCGAGATCTGGAACGTCGGCTACTTCGCCTTCGACGACTACGGCGCCGAGAGCGAAAGCCTGTCCGGGCCCACCGTCTCCATGCTGCGGGAGAGGGCCGCGGCCAAGGGCTGTTACCTTTTCGGGGGCAGCATCGTCGAAGAGGACGGCGGAGCGTACTACAACACCAGCGTCCTCATCGACCGGCAGGGCGAGGTCATCGGCACCTACCGCAAGATCCATCTCTTCGGCTACCAGTCCGAGGAGGCGCGACTGCTCAAGCGGGGCGAGGCGCCGACGGTGGTGGACACCGAGCTGGGCAAGTTCGGGCTGTCCACCTGCTACGACCTGCGGTTTCCTGAGCTCTACCGCCGGATGGCCGTGGCGGGAGCCGAGGTCTTCCTGGTGGCCTCGGCGTGGCCGTATCCCCGGCTAGAGGCCTGGCTCCTGCTGAACCGGGTGCGCGCGCTGGAGAACCAGGTCTACCTCGTTTCCAGCAACTGCACCGGCAGCAACCGGGGAAAGGGTTTCGTCGGGCACAGCACCGTGGCCGACCCCTGGGGCACGCCGCTGGCCGCCGCCGGCGACGGCGAGTGCGTCGTGCGCGCAGAGTTGGACCTGGCCCAGATCCCCAAGATCCGGACTACGTTTTCGGCGTTCAACGACCGGGTTCTGATCGACTAACGTCTCGTGGAACTTTAGGGACGGGTTTCAACCCGCCCGCACACTACCGAGGAGGAGAGAGATGCCGAAGGAAGAGCGAGAGTTTTTCAACACGGACACCATCGACTGGCGTCCCGTGGGCGCGGACTCCGGAGCCACCGCCGAGGGGATCATGGAGAAGATCCTGAGCGAGGACCCGGACACGGGAGACTATGCCCGCATGGTCAATTTCCCGGCGGGCGTGGAAACCACCGAGACCGTTGTGCATGACTTCTGGGAAGAGGTCATCATCCTCGAGGGCAGCCTCATCGACACCCGCCTAAACCAGGAGTTCACCAAGGGCATGTACGGATGCCGCCCGCCGGGCATGGTGCACGGACCGTACAGGAGCCCCAACGGCTGCATCACCTTCGAGTGCCGGTACTACAAGAAGTGAGGACCCGCTAGGCCCCTTTCGGATTGGCGGTCCGATCCCCTCTCCCTCCGGGAGAGGGCCAGGGTGAGGGCTGCCACGGCGACCATGCCTCAACTCACCACCGTCGGCCGCTCCATCCGCCGCACCGAAGGAGTGGAGAAGGTCACCGGCAAGGCCCGGTTCACGGCCGACCTTGCATTCCCCGGGCTGCTGGAGGGCAGGGTCCTCCGCAGCCCGTTCCCCCACGCCCTGATCGAGAGCATCGACGCGCGCGCGGCCGAGGCGCTCCCGGGCGTCCACGGCGTCCTCACCCGCGAGTCCGTCAAGGACATCGATCCCTACTACGGCCACTGCCTGCGGGACCGGCCGCTCATCGCCACCGACCGGGTGCGCTATGTGGGCGAACCTGTGGTGGCGGTGGCGGCGGAAACCGGCGACGTCGCCGACGAGGCCTTGTCGCTGGTGCGCGTGCGCTACCGGGAGCTCCCGATGGCGGCCACCATGGACGAAGCCCTGGCCCCGGACGCTCCGGTGCTCCACGACACCAACGCCTTGGTCGGGGAATACCACGAGATGGCGGCCGTGGAGGAGGAAGCCCCGCGCAACGTCTGCCACCACGAGCGGCTCGAAGACGGCGACGTGGCCGCCGGTTTCGATCAGGCCGACGCGGTCTTCGAGGACACCTTCGAGTTCCCGATGATCTGCCACTACTCCCTGGAGCCCCACACCGCGGTGGCCCGGTTCCAGGGAGACGAGATCGCGCTATGGACCTCCTCGGCCCACCCGTTCCTGATCCGCGCCGAGATCGCCCAGATGTTCCGGGTGCCGATGCCCAACGTGCGGGTGACGGTGCCCTACGTCGGCGGCGCCTTCGGCGGCAAATCCTACTTCAAGATCGAGCCCCTGGCAGTGGCGCTGGCGCGCACCGCCGGCGGCCGGCCGGTACGGCTGGCCCAGAGCGCTTCCGAGTCCATGCTGACCATACGGCGCCACTCGGCGCGCTGCCGGGTCAGGACAGGCGTTCGGCGGGACGGCACCGTGGTAGTCCGCGAAGCGGAACTGCACCTCGACACTGGCGCCTACGCCGACAACGGCCCGCGGGTAGCCAAACGCGTTGCCACGCGCATTCACGGCCCCTACCGGATCCCAAATTACCGCATCGACGTCTACGCCGTGTACACCAACACCGCGCCCGCAGGATCCATGCGCTCCATCGGCGGACCCCAGTCGATCTTCCCGCTGGAGTCCCACATGGACGACATCGCCCGTGGCCTGGAGATCGATCCGCTGGCGTTCCGCCTCAAGAACCTGCTGCGCCGCGACGAGCTACTCAAGCCGGGGGCCAAGCCCATGGACGCGGACCTGCACATGGACTTGCGCACGGTCGGCGCCATGGTGGGCTGGGATGAGAAACAGGGGGTCCCGGCGGACAACCTAGGCATCGCTGTGGGCGTCACCGACTCCGAGGCCATGCCCGTGTCCACCGCCATCCTGCGCCTCCTGAGCGACGGCAGCGTGGTGCTTATGGCCGGCAGCACGGAGGTGGGGCAGGGAGCGCGTACGGTCCTGAGCCAAGTGGCGGCCGAGGGCCTTCGCCTACCGCCGGAGCACATCGTCATGCGCGCCACCAATACCGACGTGACGCCGTTCGATCGATCCACCGGCGCCAGCCGCTCGACCACGGTCATGGGGACCGCCGTCAAGTTCGCGGCCGAGGACCTTGCCGGGCAGATCCGGACGGCGGCCGCGGAGGCCATGGGTTGCGAGCCGGCCGACGTGACCCTGGAGGACGGCTGGGCCGAGGCCGGCAAGCAGCGCATGGACTTCGGCGCGGTGGTGCGGGCCTACTTCGCCATGCCCGGCGGCGAGTTCATCGGCAGAGGCTACGTGCGCGCGGGCGGGGGCATTCCCAACCAGTTCCCGGTGTTCTGGGAGACCGGCATGGGCGCCGCGGCCGTGGAGGTGGACGAAGAGACCGGCGAGGTACGCGTCCCACACTACGCCAGCGTCGCCGACGTGGGCAAGGCCATCAACCGCCTCCAGGCCGAGGCCCAGGACGAGGGCGCTGCCATGATGGGCATGGGCCACACCCTGTGCGAGAGCCTGCTCTACGACCGCGGCCAGCCCCTCAACCCCAACCTCATCGACTACAAGGTGCCGGGATTCGCGGACATGCCGCCCCGCTTCGAGGTGGCGCTGACGGAGAACCAGGACGGCCCGGGACCCTGGGGCGCCAAGGGCATGGGCGAGTCCGGCATCGTCGCGGTGGCACCCGCCGTAGCCAACGCCATAGCCCGGCTCACGGGGATCCGTATCCGCGAGTTGCCCCTAACGCCCGAGCGGGTCTGGCGGGCTATCAACCGCCGAGGTTGAGCAATGCTATCCCGCGCTCCGCGAAGGTCCGCAGGCTTCCATTTGCCCGTGATATATGGGGACCAGTGTAGCTCCGGTATATGGTGTCCTTCGACTTCGCTTCGCTACGCTCAGGACGAACGGTTGTGAGAGACTTCGTTTCCCG
>JAJDTQ010000206.1 GCA_022827045.1 Candidatus Binatia bacterium | reverse complement strand
ACGTACGTGCCCAGCCAGCCCATGGTGTTGACCGCCCTGATGGTGGGGAACTGGGATCGCAGGCGGTCGTACATGCTCATCTCCGCGCTCACGTTGGGGCACAGGTTGTGCTCCACGTGGGCCGAGTCCAGGTGGTGGTAGATGGCATCCTTGCGCATGGTGATGGCGCTCACGTCGATGACGTAGCAGGGCTTGTCGCCGACCCCGTAGTAGCCCAGGTACTCGGCGTAAGGGCCGTCGGTGGACATGTGGGAGGCATCGATGGTGCCCTCGATGACGATCTCCGCCTGCGCCGGCACCGGCACGTCCACGGTCTCGCCCCGGATCACCTCCAGCGACTCGCCGAGATAGCCGCCCATGAGATCGAACTCCACCACCGCCTTGCCCTGTGACGCCTGCAGGATCGCCGAGTGGTGGCCGATGACCAGGGCCACCTCCATGGGCCGCCCCAGCTCGGCGCAACGCCGGGCGATGTAGGCGCCGTCGTTGCCGGGATTGATCATGCAGCCGAGCCGGTTCCGTCCCATGACCAGGTGGCGGTAGATGCCGGCGTTCGGGACGCCCGTGTCCGGCCACCGGGCGATCATGAAGCCGGCGCCGATGTACTTCCCGGCATCGAGCTTCGAGTTGTGGATGATCGGCAGCACGCTCAGGTCCACGGCGTCGCCGATGTACTTCTTCTCCTTGACGGGGGCCCGCTCCTCGTCCACCCACACCGGGTCTTCCCGTTGCGCCAGCTTCTTCCGCAGCACGTCGTAGATCTCCACCCGGCTCATGCTGCGCGGGTCGCAGCCCAGTCCCCAGGCCAGCAGCTCGAAGGAGCCGAACATGTTGGTGATCAGCGGCAGGGAGCTGCCCTTGATCTCGGGACAGTAGATCACCGGGTTGCGTCCCTCGGCCGCCAGCTTGTGCTGGATGATGCCGATCTCCAGGTAGGGGTCCAGCGGCTTCGTCACTTCGACGTAGTTGTCGGGTCCGGTCTCCCGGACCGCGCGCAGGAAATCTCGCAAATTCGGGTTCATCGGTCTTTCTCCTGGAGGAGTGGGAGGACCTCCTCGACGAAGCGGCGGATCTGGGCGGGCTGGTCGTGTCCGGTAAAGCGCAGCACCGGCGTGCTGATGCCCATGTCCAGCCATTCCCGCACCACCTCCGCGCATTCCTCCGGCGGACCGTGGGCGAGCCAGACCCGGATGACGTCCTCGCTGGGCGGGGCCAGAGGATAGTACGCCTGGAAGTAGTGCTTCGACTCGTCGTAGGCCGCCCGCCTGTCCTCGTTGATGTTGATCATGCCGTGAAGGCAGGTCTCGAAGCCGCTGAGGTCCCGGCCGGCGCGTTCCGCGGTTTCCTGCATGAAGTCCCAGCGGCGACGGAACTCGTCGGGCGCCACCCCGTCGGTCATGTAGCCGTCGCCCAGCCGGACCACGCGCTCCAACGCTCGTTTGACCAGCGCGCTGCGGTCGATGGACTGCCGCGGGTTCACGGCGATCCAGATGGGGCAAGGGTCCTGCACCGGCTTGGGCAGGATGTCGTAGTCCTCCAAGGTGTAGAAGCGGCCGCGGTGATGCACCGATTCGCCGCTCCACAGCGCGCGCAGCAACCCGATCCCCTCCTCCAGACGGGGGACCCGTTCCCTGGAAGTCTGCCCGAAGGCCCGGAGCTCGGGCTCGTGGCCGCCGCCGATACAGGCGCCCAGCACGGTGCGGCCGCCTGAGACGTGGTCGAGGCTCGCCCACTGGATCGCCAACTCCACGGGATGACGCAGCGGAAAGGTGGCCATGCAGATGGTACCCAGCCGCACGCTCCGGGTGCGCGCGGCGAGGTTCGACAGCATGACGATGGAATCGAGCCGGGGCTTGTGGATGAAGCTGTCGCCCACCCACACGGACTCGAACGCGCCGGACTCCTCGGCCAGGGCCGCCGACGCAAACAGGTCGTCCACCGTTGTGAGCCCGAACAGGACGCCGCGGTTGGGAAGGCTGAGTCCCCATCTTGTAGGCAAATTACGCATCGTTCATCACCAGAGCCGTGCGGTTCACGTGAGATCCTCCATGGCGCGCAAGACCCGCTCCGGCGTCATGGGCAGGGTCTTCAGCCGCACCCCCACGGCGTTGTAGATTGCGTTGGCGATGGCGGGGGCGGGCGGTCCGAAGGGCAGCTCGCCGATGCCCTTGGCGCCGTAGGGGCCTTCGGAGGGGTCACCCTCCACGAACGCGGCGTCCAGCCGCTTGGGCATGGTCGCGAAGGTGGGGAGCCGGTAGTCCACGAAGTTCGGGTTCAGCACCTGGCCGCCGTCGATTGCCAGGTCCTCGTAAAGGGCGAAGCCCAGCCCCTGGGTAAGGCCGCCCTCGATCTGCTGTTCCACACCAAGGGGGTTGATGGCCTTGCCCACGTCGTGCACCGCCAGGTACCGCAGCAGCTCCACTGCCCCGGTTTCGGTGTCCACCCGCACCTCCGCCACGTGGCAGCAGGCGGCGATGACCGGGGCCGCCGCCTCGTAGTCGTTGGTGACGAAGCGGGTGGCCTCCTCGTCCACGAACGCGCCCTTGCCGATGATGAGCAGCCCCTGGCGGTCGTAGGCTTCCCGTACCACCTCGTCGAAGGTGGTTTCGCCGCCGGGCTCCACCGTGGCCGCTACGCGGTCGCCGGAGAACACGAGGGTCTCCGGGGTGGCGCGCAGCATGCCCGCGGCGACTTCCGCCAACTGACGGCGCGCGTCGGCCGCGGCCGCGGCCACGGCGTTGCCGCATACGTAGGTGGTGCGGCTGGCCCAGGTGCCGAGGTCGAACGGGATCACGTCGGTGTCGTTGTGGAAGATGCGGATGCGGTCCACCGACACGCCGAGCCGCTCGGCGGCGATCTGGGCCATGACGGTGCGGGTGCCGGTGCCGGTGTCGGCGATGGTCGCGATGATCGCCACGCTGCCGTCGCGATCCACCTTGACAATGGCTTCGGTGGAGTTCTGCCGGTAGTAGCGCAGGCCCGCGCCGGTCTCCGACAACACGGCCATGCCGATGCCCGTGCGCGTCGTGCCTTCGGCGGTTCCCTTGCCCGGCCGCATCAGCTCGGTGGCGCGCTCGAGGCAGGCGCGTTCGCACGGGCGCCTCAGGTTCTCGGCGCGGACCGCCACCGGGTCCAGTGCGAGCCGTTCGGCCATGGTTTCCAGGATGGATTCGAAGGCGAAGGTCTCCTCGGCATGGCCGAAGCCCCGGTAGGCGGCCCCGGGCGGCTTGTTGGTATACGCCAGCCGGGCGTCCACCGACGTCGCCGGATGATGGCGGTCGTAGGACGAGAAGAAGGACATGGTGATGAAGTTGATGGTGGAGATGCCCTTGTCGTTGTAGGCGCCGTTGTCCCCCAGCACCTCCAGGCTCTTGGCGCGGATGACGCCGTCCCTGGTGCAGCCGAGCCTGAGCTTGAAGCGGTAGGCATAGCGGGCGCCCGCGCAGCGGAACTCCTCGTCCCGGGTGTTGACGATGCGCACGGGCCGGCCGCCCGACTTGCGGGACAGGGTCGCGGCGATGGGCACCATGACGTTCATTACCAGCCGGGCGCCGAAGCCGCCGCCGGTCTCGGGCTGGATCACGCGCACGAGCCGCTGGGGGATGTCCAGGGTCCGGGCGATCTCGGCGCGCAGGGTGTGCGGCGCCTGGGTCTGGTGCCAGACCGTGAGCTGGCCGGTTGCGCCGTACTGGGCGATGCAGCCGCGGGTCTCCATGACCGCGTGGGACTGGCGCACGGTTTCGAACTCATCCTCCACCACCAGGTCGCAGTCCGCGAAGGCAGCCTCCACGTCGCCCTCCCTCTTGTGCACCTCGTAGGCGAGGTTGCCCCCTTCGTGGACCTCGGGGGAACCCGGCAACAGCGCGGCCTCCGGGTCCAGCACCGGTTCGAGGGCCTCGTAGTCCACCTCGATGAGGCGCGCGGCTTCCTCCGCCGTGGCCTCGTCCAGCGCCGCCACGGCCGCGACCTCGTCGCCGGCGTAACGCACCGTGCGGCCGGGCGCGCACAGCGGCACCTTGTCCGCGAACTCCGGGACGAAGCTGAACTTGATGTCGGGCATGTCGAGGGCGGTGACGACCGCGGTCACTCCGGGCAACCGCTCCGCCCGGGAGGTATCGATGCCGCGGATCCTGGCATGGGGCAGGGGACTGCGGCAGATCTTGCCGTACAGCATGCCCGGCGCCTGCAGGTCCTCAAGGTAGTGCGCCTCCGCGGTAACCTTTGCGGCGCCTTCAACGGCCGGCGTGGAGCGGCCGATGACATGCAGCGTGGAATGGTCCGCGGGCTTCCCCATGACTCGAAGAATCGCAGAAAACCGGCTTGCATTCCAGACCGGATGTGGAATAGGCTCTGTACCCTTGGAAGAATGGTCTGTTGGGTCGCAAGGGACACGGGGCGGTGCCCGTTCCCGCCGGAGTCGCGCAAGATCTCACGACACCCGTCCAGCAGTCGAGTCAAACGGAGGTTGCATCCATGAGCGACAAGAAGATCCTGAGCCGAGACAAGCGGCGTTACCTGCTGCCGTCAGAGCGAGAACTGGGGGCCGAGACCCACAGCTACCTGCCGGAGCTCTGCGACCAGCTCCACACCAAGAAGATCACCCGCCGTGACTTCCTGCGCCAGGCCGCGCTCTTGGGTATGACGGCGGGCGTGGCCTATGCCACCGCCGACAGACTCATCGGCGGCGCCCTGGTTCCGTCCGTGCAGGCGGCGACCCCGAAACCCGGCGGCACGCTCCGGGTCTCCATGCGGATTCAGGAGGTCGCCGATCCGGCGAGCTTCGACTGGACCGAGAAATCCAACGTCGCCCGGTTCCTGGTCGAGCACCTGACCCGGACCAAGGCGGACAACACGACGGTACCCTATCTCGCCAGCAAGTGGGAAGCCTCCGACGATCTCAAGACCTGGGTGTTCCATCTACGGAAGGACGTCACATGGTCCAACGGCGACAAGTTCACGTCCGCCGACGTCGCCCACACGGTCAACCGCTGGCTTGACCCCAAGACCGGCTCCTCGAACCTCGGCCTGTTCGGCGCCATGGTAGAGACTGTGAAAGGCGCCGACGGAAAGCCGATGAAGCGCGGCATCGCCAACGCAGTGGAGGTCATCGACGATCACACCATCAAGTTCAACCTAAAGCAGGCCGCCCTGGCCATGCCGGAGAACTTCTACAACTACCCCACCGCCATCGTGCACCGGGGCTTCGGCAAGGACTACGCCGCCGACCTTTCCAAGAACCCCATCGGCACCGGCCCGATGAAGCTGGAGGCGTTCGCGGTCGGCGAGCGGGCGATCCTCAAGAAGGCGCGGAAGTGGTGGGCCGGACCGTTCCACCTGGACGAGATCCACTACTTCGACCACGGCGAGGACACCAACGCCTGGATCGCGGCCCTGGCCTCGCAGCAGGTCGACATGGTCTTCCGCGTACCCAACCAGGCCATCGACACGTTGAAGCGGTTGCCCTTCGTGGAGCTTCACGAGGCGACGACGGCGCAGACGGCGGTCATGCGTTTCCGCATCACCGAGAAGCCCTTCGACAACCTGAAGCTCCGCCAGGCCATCGCCGCCTGCATGGACCACAAGGATATCCTGGACAAGGCGTTCAAGGGACTCGGCCAAGTCGCCGAGAACCACCACGTGTGTCCGATCCATCCGGAGTACGCCGCGCTACCGCCGCTCAAGCGGGACATCGAGAAGGCCAAGAAGCTGCTGGCGGAAGCAGGCTACCCGAAGGGCATCACCGTCGAGATTGCCAACGGCGATACCGAGGGCCCGTGGATGACCGACGCCTGCGCGATCTTCAAGAACCAACTCGCCCCCGCGGGCATCAACCTGAAGATCAACAAGATGCCGGCCAACCAGTACTGGGAGGTCTGGGACAAGGCGCCCTGGGGCTACACCGCGTGGACGCACCGTCCGCTCGGCACCATGGTGCTCGGCCTGGGCTACCGCGCCGGCGTGCCCTGGAACGAGACCGCCTACAACAACCCCAAGTTCGACGCGGCCCTTGACGACGCCGAGGCCACTCTCGACGTAAACGAGCGCAAGAAGAAAATGGCCGTCTGCGAGAAGATTCTCCAGGACGACGCCATCATTCCGCAGCCCTTCTGGCGCTCGGTGTTCAAGGCGGCCAACAAGCGGGTCAAGGGATTCCAGACCCATCCGACCCTGTATCACCAGTTTCAGGACGTGTGGCTGGAAGGTTAGAAGCCAAGCCTACACTGCGGGTGGACCCTGTAGGGGCGACCGGCCGGTCGCCCCTACCCGCGGCCCTTCCTTTTGACCCGGTTTGCTTACGCCCTGGCGCTGGAGAGCACGGGAGACTGACATGCCACAACTGATAATGCGGCGAATCGGCATGATGATCCTCATCATGCTGGTTGTGGCGCTGCTTCTATTCCTGATGAACGAGGGCGATCCCCGGCTCATCGCCCGTAGCGTCCTGGGGCCCTATGCCCAGGACCAGCAACTCGACGCCTGGATCGCCCAGCACGGCTACGACCGGCCGATTCTCGTCCGTTACGTCGAATGGATCGGGCGGGTGCTGTCCGGCGATCTCGGCGACTCCATCATCTACAAGCGGCCGGTAAACGAGATCTTCTGGGACCGGCTCGGCAACACGGGCATCCTCGCGGGCGTCACCTTCGTGGTGATGGTCATCGTGGCGCTGACCCTGGGCGTGCTGGCGGGCATGAAGGAGGGCTCCACTCAGGACCGGGTGATCTCGGTCTTCTCCATCACCACCACATCCATCCCGGAATACGCCAGCGCGGTTCTGCTCGCCTGGATCTTCGTATTCACGCTCGGCTGGCTGCCTGGGACCTCGTCCATGGTGTCGGGCTTCAACGTGGTGGAGCTGATCCTTCCGGTGATGGTGCTGACGCTGTATGGTTTCGGCTACGTGGCGCGGATGACCCGGGCGTCCATGGCGGAAGTGATGACCAATCACTATATCCGCACCGCCATGCTCAAGGGCCTGCCGTACCGGCACATCATCATGAAGCACGCGTTGCGGAACGCGCTCATTGCTCCGTTCACGGTCATCATGCTGCAGATCAACTGGCTGCTGTCCGGGGTGGTGGTGACGGAGTTCGCCTTCGGCTACAAGGGGTTCGGCGCGCTCCTGCTGGAGGCGGCGCTGCGCCGGGACATCTTCGTGATCGAGGCCTGCGGCACGGCGGCGGTGTTCGTGGCCGTCTTTACCCAGACCATCGGCGACGTCGGGTACACGTACCTGAACCCGAGAATCCGGTTCAAGTAAGGAGGCGCAAATGGCAAGCGATTCGACAAGCGCGCCTCTCGTGAGGCCGGATTCGACCATCGTGAACGCGGTCAAGGCCATGGCCCTCCTGCGGGAGAGCCCCGTGGGCATCGTGGGCGCCTTGATCGTGGTTTTCTTCGTCCTGCTGGCGATCTTCGCGCCCTTGGTGGCGCCCTACGACCCCAACGCGACGATCCTGCCCTTCGCCTTCCCGGGCACGGCGGCCCCGGACGGCGGCCTGTTCCTGTTCGGCACCGACCACCTGGGACGCGACATCCTCTCGCGCATCATCTGGGGCGGACAGCGGGTGCTGTTCTACGCCACCGTGGCGACGATTTCCGCCTATATCGTCGGGATCATCATGGGCCTGGCGGCGGGTTATTTCCGCGGCTACCTGGACGAGATCATCTCGTTCGTCGCCAACGTGATCCTTTCGTTTCCGATCATGGTCCTGTACGTGCTGATCATCGCCAAGGTCGGCGCCTCGGGGCTCAACATCATCTTCGCGGTGGTGTTCGCGTCCGCGCCGGGTATCATGCGTATCGTGCGCGGGGTGACCATGGACATCGCCACCCGCGACTACATCGCCGCGTCCCAGACCCGCGGCGAAGGGCCCTGGTACATCATGCTGGTGGAGATCCTGCCCAATGCCCGCAGCCCGCTGATCGTCGATTTCTGCCTGCGCATGGGCTACACGACCATCACCATCGGGGCGCTGGGATTCCTGGGCCTGGGGCTGCCGCCGCCGGACCCCGATTGGGGCGGCATGATTACCGAGACCCGTGCCTTCGTGACGGGCGGTTTCCCGCACATGGCGATCCTGCCCGCGTGCGCGGTCTCGCTGCTGGTGCTGGGCTTCAACCTGCTGGCCGACGGGCTGCGGGAAGTGTCGTTGAAGGATTAGGAGACACGTCATGGCCGAATACGACGACGAGACGCCGGTCCTGGAAATCTCCGGCCTCCGGCTGAGCTACTACACGCGGGCAGGGGAGATTCCCGCGGTGATGGACTTCGACCTCACCATCCAGAAGGGCGAGTCCGTCGGCCTGGTGGGCGAGTCCGGCTGCGGCAAATCCACGGTGGCCAACGGCATCATGCGCTACATGGGCAAGAACGGCGGCATCGTCGGCGGCACCATCAAGTTCAAGGGCCGGGACATGGCCGAGCTGAGCGAGGAGGAGATCCGGCGGGTCCGCGGCAAGGACATCTCCATGATCTACCAGGAGCCCATGGCGGCGCTGAATCCGAGCCTGACCATCGCCGCCCAGCTCATGGAAGTGCCCATGATCCACGAGGGCGTGAGCGAGGAAGAGGCCTTCCAGCGTTCCTTCGACATGCTGGCGGCCGTGAACATCCCGGACCCGAAGCGCCTGATGGACTCCTACCCGCACCAGGTCTCCGGCGGACAGCAGCAACGGGTGGTCATCGCCATGGCGCTGCTGTCACGTCCGGCGCTGCTGCTGCTGGACGAGCCCACCACGGCTCTGGACGTCACGGTGGAGGCCGGGATCGTGGAGCTGATCGCCGAGTTGAGCAAGGAATCCGGCGCGTCGTTGCTCTACATCTCCCACAACCTGGGCCTGATGCTCGAGGTCTGCGACCGGATATGCGTGATGTACTCCGGCGAGGTGGTGGAGGAAGGCCACATCGATTCCATCTTCTCCTGGCCCAAGCACCCCTACACCCACGGGCTGTTCGGCTGCATCCCGCTGCCCCACGCCGACAAGAACGCGCGTCCGCTGACCGCAATCAAGGGACAGCTTCCGTTGCCGCACCAGCGGCCCCAGGGCTGCTATTTCGGACCCCGCTGCGAGTCCTTCGAGGCCGGGCGTTGCGACGCCGACCATATCCCGATGGAGGAGGTACACACCGACGACGATCCGGCACACCGGGTGCGGTGCCTGCGCTGGAACGAGATCGATCACGACGCGGCCATACAGGCCGACACGACCCGCGAGCCCATCGAAGTGGGCGATACGGTTCTCGAAGTCGACAACATGCGCAAGTACTACGACGTCAAGGAGAGCACGCTGGCGACGCTGATCTCCCGCGAGTCCGTACGTCAGGTCAAGGCCAACGAGAGCATCAGCTTCGATGCCGGGGAAGGGGAGACGGTGGCCATCGTCGGCGAGTCGGGCTGCGGCAAGTCCACCTTCGCCAAGGTTCTGATGGGCCTGGAAACCGCCACCGACGGCGAGGTGCGCCTCGACGGAACGGACCTGGGCTGCATCGAGGTCCAGAAGCGCACGCCGGAACAGCTCGCCTCGCTGCAGATGGTGTTCCAGAACCCCAACGACACCCTCAATCCTTCGCACTCCGTGGGTTACCAGATCGGCCGGGTCATCAAGCGTTTCGGCATCGAGTCCGATCCCGCCAAGATACAGGAGCGGGTTCACAAGTTGCTGGATACGGTGAAGCTCCCGCGGGCCTTCGCGCACCGCAAGCCGCGCCAGCTTTCCGGCGGACAGAAGCAACGGGTCGGCATTGCCCGCGCCTTTGCCGGCAACCCCAAGACCGTCATCGCGGACGAACCCATTTCCGCGCTGGACGTATCCGTGGCCGCGGCGGTGACCGAGCTTCTGATGGACATCCAGCGCGAACACCGCACCACGCTCCTGTTCATCAGCCACGACCTGTCCGCGGTGCGCTACCTTTCCGACCGCGTGGTGGTCATGTACCTCGGACAGATCATGGAGCGGGGGAGCACCGAGGAGGTGTTCGCGCCGCCCTACCATCCGTACACCGAGGCGCTGCTGTCGGCGGTGCCCATCGCCGACCCGGAGGTGGAGAAGCGCCGCATCGTGCTGGAAGGGAATCTGCCGAGCCCCCTCGACCCACCCAAGGGCTGCCCTTTCTCCACCCGCTGCCAGCGAAAGGTCGGCAGCGTCTGCGACGAGGAGCCGCCGCCGGTGCGGCTCGACACCGAGGGCCATTCCATCGCCTGCCACATCCCGCTGGAGGAGCTGCGCGAGGTGGAGCCGGTGATCACCATCCCGGATCGGGATCTGGAGGCGACGGTTACGACCTGAGAGCCGAAATCGTCATTCCCGGCCCTCAACCGTCAGGGGCTGGCCTGATTGTCGATTTGCATTCCGAGTCGAAGGTGGTAGTTTTGCCGTGTCGGATCACGAGCAAGAAAATACCGTCAAGGGAGAAGAACATGGGGAAGATCGACCCGGCCATTAAAGTAGTCGACGCCGACGCGCACGCGAGGGACAACGACGAGTTCGTCAAGCCGTTCCTCGGCGAGTCCTTCCAGAACCGCCGTCCGCCGTTCATTCCGCGGGAGACCTACGACCGCAACCTGGGCGGGACCCTCGGACACGCGGGCATCAAGCACGAGGAACGCCTGGCCGCCATGGACACCCAGGAGATCCACACCGCCGTCATGTACCCCACCAGCGGCCTCGGCATCGGCCGCATCCGCGAGCCCGGCTACCAGACGCAGTTGTGCCGCGCCTACAACGAGTTCATCGCCGACTACTGCAAGGCGTCGCCCCGTCTCAAGGCGGTGGCGAACCTCCCTGTCAATGCCCCGGAGGCGGCGGCCGAGGAGCTGCGTTACGCGGTCCAGGAGCTGGGGCTGGTGGGAGGCATGCTGGCGGCCCAGGGCCACGGCAAGAACTTCGGCACGCCCGAGTACTATCCGCTCTACGAGGAGGCGCAGAAGCTCGACACGCCGCTGGCGATCCACGCTTTCGGCGGCGACGAGCCCGGCAGCGAGATCTTCGACCAGTTCATCTCCATCCACACCACCGGCCACCCGTTCCCGGTGCTGCGCCAGCTCACGGGCATGATCTTCGGCGGCATCCCTGAGATGTTCCCCGACCTCAAGATCGGCTACCTCGAAATCGGCTGCGGCTGGATCCCCTACTGGTCGGACCGGATGGACGAGGAGTGGGAGAAACGCGGTGCCGTGGAGGCTCCGGAGTGCAAGCAGGAGCCCAGCCACTACATCACCAGCAAGAACGTGTTCTACGGCTGCGAGCCCGACGAGAAGACCATCGGCTACGTGGTGGGGGAGATCGGCTCCGAGACCATCATGTACGCGTCGGACTATCCCCACTGGGACATGAGCTGGCCGGATTCCGGTTCCTTGATCTGGGAGCGGGACGACATTTCGCTGGAAGCCAAGCAGAACATACTGGGAGACAACGCCCGACGCTTCTACGGCTTTGAATGAGCGCCGTGCGGCAGCCCATGGGTTGCGATCCGTCCGGCTTTCAAGTAACTAACTGACTTCGTTGAAGGAATCCGTTTGGATTGCCGGCGGCGCGGAGCGCGGCGCCGGCAACGGAGACCTTCGACGAAATTCCACGTGATACAGGGAGCAGACTCGATGGCTCTATCCGGCGAAGCCTTTGTTCAGGAAATCCAGGCAGCGGTCCGCGCCAAGCACTCCAAGGACAACCCTATCATCGGGATGATCGAGCGGGGCGAAATCGATCGGGAGGCGCTCAAGGGGTTCGTGGGTCAGTTCTACCTCTTTTTTCCCAAGCCCTTTCCCAAGCCCATCGCGGCCATGCTGGGGCGCTGCCCCGACGACCCGGACCTGGAAAGGATGTGGATCGAGAACGTGGTGGAAGAGGGCACCGGCGAGATCTCCGGAACCGACAGCCACCGCGGCCTCTTCATCCGCTTCGCCATGTCCTGCGGCTTCGAGTCCAAGGCGGAGCTGGACTCGGTCCAGCCGTTGCCCGAGACCTCCGCGTTCCTGGACTGGAGAGAGCTGCTGATGTACCAGCGTTCGTGGCTGGAGCTCTTCGCGTGCCAGGGCTTTTGCCTCGAAGGCACCGCCAGCGAACGCATGGCGCGCATCGTCACCGGCCTGACGACGCACTACGGCTTCGACCGTGAAAGCGAAGACATCCGCTACTGGACGCTCCACATGGGGGTGGACGAAGAGCACATGAAAGTGGGTCCGGAGGCGGTGCGGAAATATGCCGTCACCGATCAGCAACAGGATACGGTGCGCCAGTCGATACACAAGACCCTCGACCAGTTCTGGCTGGCCTTCGACGGCATCAAGCGGGCGTTTGTGGACAAGGATCCCGTCTACGCCGCCTGGCGCAACGGGGGTTCGGCCTGACCCCGGCCCGGCGCTTCTCACGCTTCAGGAACACGACCATGTCCATGATCGATCTCTCGCGGATTAATCTACGACGGCATGCCGAAGATCCCGCCAGAATCGTCGCGGAGGTCTAGGAAAATTTGAGAAGATTTCTTCCGGACATGCGGCAACTTGCTGTCATGGTTATCAAATTCGAATAGAGGTGATGGATGCTGGCAAGCCCCATCAGAGGAATTATCGGAGCCGCCCTGACCCCGTTCACGGACGACGGCAAGGTGGACTATGACGCCCTCGCGCGGGAGATCGAATTTCTCGTAGCGGATTGCGACGCCATCTCCGTGGTCGCCGTCGAGGCCTCCGAATACACGGTCCTGTCCCTCCAGGAACGCAAGGAGATCATGCGTCGCGCCACCGAGATCGTCAACAAGCGCGTGCCGGTCATCCTCGGGGCATCGAGCCATTCCATCGAGACGATCCTCGACCTGGCGGACCATGCGGCCGCGGTGGGCGGCGACCTCATCCAGGTGCTGATGCCCATCCGTCCGTGGGGCGGCCAGCCGACCATCGCCGACCTGGTACAGTTCTTCACCGAGGTGGCATCCGTCAGCCCACTGCCCATCGTCGCCTACCACAACCCCGGCCCCGGCGCGGACCCGCCGCTCGACGCCTTCGTGCGGCTGAGCGAGCTGGAGAAGGTCGACTACTTCAAGGAGAGTTCGCGCGACATCACCAAGATCACGCGCCTCATCGAGCAGGTCCACCTGGCCGGCAAGGCCAACTACTTCACCACCATGCAGCCGCTGCTGACGACCCTCATGATGGGAGGCGCCGGCGCCACCATGCCGCCGCCGGGCACGCGCATCGGCGCCAGGGTGGTGCGTGCGTTCCGGGAAGGCGACATCGACAAGGCGCGCTACTGGCAGCGCTGTTTCACGCTGTTCCCGGGAAAATGGGGCGCCTACGGGTTGCCGCCGATCATGAAATCGGCCCTCAAGCACTTCGGCGTCGACATCGGCGACCCGGCCCGGCCGTACGCTCCGGTGAGTCCCCGGGACCATGCCCAAATCGGACAGTTCCTGACCCAGATCGGCATCCTGGGGGACGGTGAGCCTGACGAAGCGGCGTTCGACCAGGCCGCCGTACAGCTCGCCCAGGACGATACGTTCCTCCGGTAGATCTCATGTCCGGCGGACTATTCACGTGGATCGCGGAGCGGATCAAGGCATGCTCCGATTTTCTGGTGCTGCTGCTGATACGCGGCACGTCGCGGTTCGAATCGGAACTGACCGACGAAGGCCGGCAGGAACAGCGCATGTGGCGGGACCGGCGCATGCGTAGCCTGAAAGGCCTGGCCCTGCGCGCCAGACGGCGGCAGCAGAAATCCTCCTGACGGTTGCGACCCTCCGCACGGGATCAGGGATGCACTACCACAACGGACGCAAGCAGATCGTGGTGCTCGGCGGCGGCAGCGGCGGAATCGTCGCCGCCACCAAGCTCGGCCGTGCCCTGGGCGCGGACCACGACATCATCCTCATCGACCGGCGCGCCGACCACGTCTATATGCCGGCGTTCCTGTTCGTGATGGTGGGCCAGCGGCGTCCGGAGGACATCACGCGAAGGCTCAAGCGCCTGGAGAAGCGCAACATCCGGGTGCTCCAGGCGGAAATTCTGGGGATCGATCCCGGACGCCAACAGGTGATCCTCGAAAGCACCGCCATCCCTTACGACTACCTGGTCGTGTCCCTGGGCCTCGAGGTCCGGCCCGACCTGCTTCCCGGTTTCGCCGAAGGGGCGCATCACCCCTGGGAGATGGACGCGGCCCTGCGGCTCAAGACCACCCTCGACAGTTTCCGCGAAGGGCGCGTGCTGGTGGGCGTGCCCCAGGGACCTTACCGTTGTCCGCCCGCGCCGTACGAGGCCCAGTGGATGCTGGACAGCTACTTCAAGGAACGCAACATCCGCGACCTGGTGGACCTCCAGTATTTCACGCGGGAGCCCGAACCCGCCGGCGAAGAGCACATGCCCTCGGTGTGGATGGACGCCCAGAGCAAGAAACGTGACGTCACCATCCACTACGACTTCATCGTCCAGTCCATCGATGCCGAGCGGAAGCGCGTCAAGGGCCTCTACGGCTACGAGCTTTCCTACGACCTCCTGTTCATGGTGCCGCCGCATCGCCCCTCCAGAGTGCTCTACGAATGCGGCCTGGCGGAGCGGGAAACCGGCATCCAGGTGGACTACGATACCCTCGAAACCAAGTGGGACAACGTCTACGCCATCGGCGACTGCGCCGACATGCCCGCGTCCAAAGCCGGCGGCGTGGCGCACCAGGAGGCCGACGTGGTGGCCGACAACCTGGTAGCGGAGATCACCGGGGAAGGGGAGTTGTCCACCCTGCACCTCCACACCATATGACTGCTCTCCTGCGGCGCGGGACGCGCCGCCGCCAACCGCACCACGTACCCCCAGGGATGGCCGCCCTTCGGCGCCACCGACTCACGGTCCTGGGGCCCGTCCCGCATGATCTACTGGAGCAAGGTCCTGTTCGAGAAATGGTGGCTCTGGCGATATTTCTAGCGCCACCCCGACGAGACGGCCATGATCCTGCGCGAGCTGAACGGCGAGAGCTGCAAGACATACCTGATAGGGGATGAGGGCAGGGGACGCGCCGTTCTGGTGGACCCCCTCCACGCCCACGTAGACCGCTATCTCGCAGTGCTTGCCTACCACCGTCTCGAACTGGATTTGGTCATCGACACGCACACTCACGCCGATCACCTCAGCGGTTGCCCGCAGTTGCGCTTCCTCGTCGGGTCGCGGTTCGCCATGCAGAAATGGGCGCCGAGTCCGGCCGTCGACGTGCACCTGGAAGAGGGCGACGAGGTTGCCGTCGGCGATCTCGTGATGCGCGTCCTGCATACTCCCGGACATACCCCGGACGGGATGAGCCTCGTGGTGGAAGGCAACGTGCTCACCGGCGACACCCTGTTCATCGGCGGTTCCGGCCGCACCGACTTCGCGGGCGGAGACGCCGGCGCGCAGTTCGATGCCGTGACCCGGAAACTCTTCACGCTGCCGGACGAGACCATCGTGCGCCCGGGCCACGATTACCGCGGCAACACCACCTCCACCATCGGACGGGAAAGGCAGGAAAACCCGCGCCTGGCCAACCGGACCCGGCAGGAATACATCGACCTCATGAACAACCTCGGGCTTTCGCCGCCCCAAAACATCCAGGAGGTGTTGCAGCCCAACCAATCCGCCCTCGGCACCGGCGAAATCAGCTTTCCGGACTGGAGCGAGCTCAAGAAGGTCCGGGAAATCGACGTCCAGTGGCTCCGCCGAATGCTGACGGCCGATACGCCGCCCCTGCTGGTGGACGTACGTGAGCCCGCGGAGTACACGGGTGAACTCGGCCACCTGTCCGGCAGCCTGCTCATCCCGCTCCGAGAGCTTGTGAACCGGCTGGAGGAGATTGGTGAGCACAGGAGCGGCCCCGTGGTGACCGTCTGCCGGGCCGGGATGCGCAGCGCCACCGCGGCCGCCATCCTTAGCCGCTCCGGGTTCGCCGACGTCTCCAACCTTGCCGGCGGCCTGCTGGCCTGGAACGACGCCGCACTGCCCGTGGAACGCGAGGCAGATCCCGCCGCATGAAAACCAGCTTCAGCCAAACTCCCTCAAACTCACGCCGGTCATGCCAACCAAACCAAAACGCCCGCGCCGCTATCCCGAATGGGAGAACACCTGCAACTACTGCCTCTACCTCCAACCCGTTCCGCACGGCACGGGTTCGGGCAACTGCACCTACCACCGCCAGTGGATCTCGCGATCCGCTTTCAGCACCTGCAGCGACATGAGCGCCCAGCGGCTGGAAGAGGGCATCTACACCCTCACCACCAGCGCCTACGGCGCCTGGACCTACCAGCGCCGCAAGGAACCCATCCGACCGCGGCTGTTCCTCGTCCCCGGCCGCCCGCCGGCCGACAGCGACACCCGAACCACGGAAAATCCACCCCGCACCAAGAAACGAATCACCTGACCCGACACCGCCCGCCCGAAACCCCATCCACCCGGTCCGGACACAACCACAGCGCAACCTACACAGAGTCCAAGAGGGGAGAGGCCCCCCGACTTAAGCACCTATATTATGTTTATGTCAGCTTTCGCATCGGCCTTCAGAGGCCAATGCGAAAGTTGACATAATATACCTTATCAGACGTTTATGGTGGCTCAGGAAGACACCTCGCGTCTTACCTGCAGTTGACCGCAGGTCTCTCGTAACTCGATTTGTTGGCTGGTAAGGGGATTCGACGGCGGGCGTAGCCTGTGTCGTGGCGTGTTTACTGCGTCGCCTGTTCCGGCCGCTTTCCCGTTTTGGCTTCCAACCGCTGCACGCGCAACGCGATCTCGATAGTCTCGCCCTCGGGAAACTCGTTTAAGTATGCCTTGTAACCGTCCACGGCTTCTTGCATCTTTCCCAGCGTGGTGTTGCAGCGGGCCATGCCGAGCATGGCTTCCTCCCGCATGGGCCCCTTGTGTTCCAGCGCCCGACTCAGGGTCCTTACGGCCTCTTCGCACGAACCGTTCATCTCCTGCGCCAGACCGAGGGTAACGAGCGCAACCTGGTCCAGGAAACCATCCTGACCCGTGGCAGCGTCACTCCCAAGCGCCTCTATGGCGTTGGCGGGCTGGTCCAGCGCGATATAGCTGTTGGCGATATAGAGGTTCGCAATCGCGTCATACGGCGCTTCACCCCGTCCCTTGAGGTTGCGGAAGGACTCCAGAGCGGCTTCGTAACGGCCTTCCCGGTATTCCCCGAGTGCCTGGTTGTATTCCTGGAACGCCAGATCCCGTTGGTAGCCGCGGTAGTACTGCCAGCCCACGACAACGACCGCGACCGCAACCACCGTCACGCCCACGCCGATCAACTGCGTCCTGTACGCCTTGAACCAATCCAGCATCTGGCCGGTCAACACCATGAACCGGTCCGGCTGACGGATATCCTTTCTCAGAATGCGTTTTCTCGGCGCGGCCATAGGAACGAAATCTCCAGATACTTCTTACATCTTGTACTTGAAGTCGTCAGGCGACATCTTGTCCAGGATCTCGCCCCATTTCTCCTTGGAGACGTTGGCGAAGTCCGGGTCCTTCCCCTCTTCCGTCTGTTGCAGCACGCTGGACTGCTCCAGCACCTCCTTGGCCACGTAGATGGGGGTCTTGCTGCGCAGCGCCATGGCGATGGCATCGCTCGGACGCGAATCCATGGCCACCTCGCGGTCGCCCACGGTCAGCGTGATCACCGCGTAGTAGGTGTTTTCCTTGAGCTCCGTGATGGCTACCCTCTTGACCGTGCCGCCCAGCTCGGAAAGCACGTTCTTGAAGAGGTCGTGGGTCATGGGGCGCGCCATCTTGATCCCTTCGATCTCCGTGGCCATGGCCGTGGCCTCCAGCAGCCCGATCCAGATGGGAAGCTGCAGCTTGTTCTCGGAGTCCTTCAGGACCACGATGGGCGTCCGGGTGACCTGGTCGAGCGTCAACCCCGCCACGGTCATTTCAATAGCGTCAGGACCCTTCATTGCATGACCTCCCTTGCGATGCACTCGCCGACCAGTGAATTCGGCGTGGCGCCGACCACGCGTACCCGCGCCATTTCCGCGGGCATGGTGGCTTCGTTGGGGGTGAAATTGACGATCCGGTTGGTCCGGGTCCGGCCCATGAGCTGATCCCTGCCCAGCCTCGACGGCCCTTCCACCAGGATCTCCTGTTCCGTGTCCACCAGCCCCCGGTTCTTCCGGAGGGATATGCTCTTCTGCAACTCCTGCAGCCGCCGGCAACGTTCCCCCTTGACCTCGTCGGGGATGTCGTCGGCGTACACCTTGGCCGCCACCGTCCGGGGACGCGGCGAATAGGTAAAGGTGAACATGTCGTCGTACTCGATCTCGCGGACCGCGGACAACGTCTCCTCGAACTCCGCTTCGGTTTCGCCCGGGAACCCCACGATCATGTCCGTCGTGATGGCGACATCCGGCCGGCGTTCCCGCAGCGAGCGGATGCGCTCCATGTATTCATCCAGCCCATAGCCCCGGCGCATGCGTGCCAGCACGGCATCTGAACCAGACTGAAGCGGCAGATGAAGGTGCTCGCACAGATTCTCGAGCCGGACGAAGGCATCCACCAACTCCGGCGAGAGGTCCTGGGGATGGGAGGTGGTGAATCGGATCCGCTGAATCCCCGGGACCTCGTTGATCCGTTCCAGCAACTCCGGAAACGACCTCTCCCCTTCCACCGTTTGACCGTAGGAGTTGACGTTCTGGCCCAGCAGCATCACCTCCTTGATGCCGCGCCGGACCAGCGCATCCACGTCCCGCACGATGTTGTCGCTGGGGCGGCTCACCTCGCGCCCGCGCACGCGGGGGACGATGCAGAAGCTGCAGACCTTGTTGCACCCCTGCATGATGGTGACATAGGCTTTGGCGCCGTCGGTCTCGGGCAGCCCGGACGGGTCCTCGAGATAGAACGGGTCGCGGTAGAAGGCCGTCTCCACCGAGCGCCGGGCCGCCTCCCGGGCCTCCTCCACCATCCGCGGCAGCTTGTGCATGTTGTGTGTGCCGAACACCAGATCCAGATGCGGCGCCCGCCGCAGCAGCGTCTCGCCTTCCTGCTGGGCCACGCACCCGCCCACGCCCAGGATGACGCCCTTCTCTTCCTTGAGCTGACGCCACCTGCCAAGCGCGCTGTAGACCTTCTGCTCGGCCTTGTCCCGCACGCTGCAGGTATTCAGGATGATCAGGTCGGCGTCGTCCACCCGATCGGTGGGCTCATAGTCCGCGGACTGCATGAGCTGCACTATCCGGGCGGAGTCGAGCTGGTTCATCTGGCAGCCCCAGGTTTGCACGTAAAGTTTCATGACGGCTCGGCGAAACGATGCACTTACCGCATGTCGCGGTTCCCCGCAACGTAAGAGCAGTATTCCATAGTTGATGGGCTTTCGCCATTACCCGATGCGCGGCAGCCGTTTCGAGGTCCAAGGTAGCCGCCATCCGCCCATTCACTCAGAACGTCTTGGAGATCCCCAAGACGGCACCGTGGTTGCGGTACGTATTGAGCGGAATATTGGACCGGTTCCATTCCACGGAATATCCTGCATAGGGGGCGAGGCCCTGGTATTGCAGGGCCCGGTGGAGGATTCTGACCGCGATGCGGAACTGCCGGTCGGTCCGAGTCTTCAGGAAAAGCGGGTCCGGGTCGGCGTGTCGCCGAACCAGGGCCGATACGCTCGGCGAGATGGAGAGACCGCCCCGGAAAGCATGGGAGATGGTGATTCCCAGTCCGACTGTGCGGTTGGCGTGGTGGCGTTCACGGGCGCTGGAGAGTTCCAGGTCGAGGCTGGTCTCGATGGATGTGGTTGCGCGTAGCGCGTAGCGCCATGCGGGCCTTGCGGCGAACCGCCAGCCGTTCCGAGCGTCCTGACTGTCGTGGTCCCGGTTCACCGCGCTGAGATTCACATCGAGGCGGCTCGCGGGAGACAGGCGCAGCCGCGCGCGCATCCAAGGACCGATCTCGCGACTGTAGGGTTCCGCCGCCAGCCATCTGCGCCCCAGACGCAACCCTCCCGATACCGTCGCTCTCTCAAACAGCCGCGCGAGCCCGATCTCCCCGTGCAGCGAGACATCGTTCCAGTCCGGCTGCTTGTAGAGCTTCGCCGCGGAGGATACGGCGAACACGCCGCGCAGGTCGTCGGCCAAGGCGGGCGAGAAGGAAGCGCCGGTCGTGACCAGGTACCCGACACCGGACGATTCCCTCGCATCGGGGTTCAGACTGAACGGAACGCCGCCGATGCGGATCTCCTCGCGGCCGGTGCGCTTGACCGGATTGGATTCGGGGACCACGGCCGCCGAGAGAGACAGCGACCACCGCTTTCGCGCGTCGATCCGGTTGAGAAAACCTTCGACCGCGGTCTCGACCGAAGACGGGAGTTTGTCCGCCAGCGATGCCTCGAAGTGAAACCGCGCCTTCTCGTCGCGGCCGAGGGCGTGGTAGACCTGCGCCAACTCCAGGCGCACCCGGGTGAGCTCTGGTCTTTCCGCGAGGATCATCTCGAACCGCTGGGCCGCACGTCCGGGAAAGCCGACTCGCGCGTCGATGAGCCCCAGCAGAAACAGCCTCTCGATGCGCTCTTCGTTGTTTTCGGGCCGCGCCCGTTCCAGCAGCTTGCGCGCCTCTTCCATTCGGCCGGCGCGGAAGAGGATCTGTCCGGCCCGGACGGGCGAGATTTCGATGCGCTTGTCTGCGGCATCGCCGGCATGGATTGCCGGTGATGCCGCAAGGAGCAGGACGACTGCTAGCACTACTACGGGGGCGAACGATCTCACCGGTTCGTGGCCACCCGGGAGTTTCTTGCGCGTTACTGTTTTTGGCCTCCGAAATATCCGGCCAATGCCTTGTTTCGGACGCCGTCGGTGGCGTCGAAGACGCCGGCCACCTCCGCGCCCCCAGGTCCGTAGAAGGCCCCGTCAACTCGGCCACCACTGTAGCCGGCGAGGTCTCCCGACCCGGACAGGTCGGTGGCCGACAGGCCGTTGCCGTTGATCGTGGCGTTGAAAGTCAGCCCGCCCGACGCGGGAGCATAAGCCTCGCGACCGGGACGGGATTCGAGAAGGGTTGCGCTGCCGGTTACCGCGGAGTTCCCGAAATCCGCGGACAAATCGAGGTCGCCACGGTAGTGCCTAAAGCTGGGATCGGAGGAAGGAACGGCCTGATCGGTGGGCCATTCGTACCCCTGAAATCGGCCAGCATAGCTCGCCGTGCCGGTTGTCGGCATATCCGCGGTCCGGTTGCCATAGACGACATAAGCCCGACGGACCAGTAGTGCGTCACCTGAGGCGTCTCGACGTATGGGTGACAAAGCAAACACGTCGAAATGTTCGGGACGAAAGCGGCCCACGAAACTACGCCTGGATGCGAAAGACCCGGTTTCGTCCCAAAGAAGATAGTCGAGACCGTCCTTTTCCTTGTCGTACCGCGTGGTGGCGCCAGAACTAATCGGGTTAGAGCCGAAGTCGCTTTCACCAAGCTCTACCGTTTGAGCCTGGCCGTCAAGCATGTAGGTGATCCTGTAACCATCCGCGGTCGCTTCCACGGTAGGCCTCTCAATGGCCGTCAGGGCTGTTGAGTCTGCTTCAAAGTCTCTGTCGACCCCCGACGACAAGGCTTCCATGTCATTGACACCTGTGAGCCGATCGGTCTTCCTGCCGCCGATGAACCCGTAGAGCACACGATCATCGGTTGTGCCGGCCACATCCCTGATCGCGCTCACCACGCCCCCGACTTCCTCCGCGTTCGGCCCGTAGAACTCCGCGAGGACGTGCCCCATGAAATCCCTCACGCTTTCGTCAAAGGGCGTGTTGGGTTCGCTGTCCACTCCGGTCAGGGTTGCGGTGAACTGGCCGTTCACGATCCGTCCGTTCGTCAGGGTGAAGCTGCTGGTTGGCCAGACACTCCTCGTGTCATCACCGGGTTCGCTGCCGCGAATCCGGTAGACTCGGCCTTCCAGAGCCCGCATGTCGAAATTCGCCACTATGCGCATGGTTCCGGTAATAAATTGCCGCCTTTCGCTATCCGGATCAGCCATCTCCCAAGTCCGGATGTCAAACTCCCCATGGTAGGTGGCCGTTCCCATGGGGAGTTCCTCGTTTCTGACGCCGAACACGAACGACATACGGCCCTGCGCGTCCTCTGGTTGGTAAAAGACGCGGTGGGACGCAAAATATTCGTATTCGCCAAGTCCATCTTCAAACGACGCCGTGTCGGCGTCGTTATCGGTGGCGTTCCAGAAGGAAAATTCTCGGCCATTCACGGTGACCCGGCAAGCGTTGGTGCAATCGGCCGCGTTATTTGGGATCGTGACTTGGTGGGCTTCATCAAGGAGCACGTAGTCCACCACATATTCGCCGTTCGTGTTCCTGCGGATGCTCTTGACGAAGAACTCCTCGGTTAGTTCGGTGCCTCGTTCCGCCCCGCGCCAACGAACCACAGTTGTCGACAGTGCGGGGATGACGTTGGCAGGGTCCGCAAGCGTGGCCTTCAGTGTGCTTGTTTCATCCCTCGCGAAAACCGGATTCGCGTCACTCAGGTTCTGTCCGGGACCTGCCATCAATGGCAATATCCGTAGGGCAGGCATGCCGCCGGTTCTGTCGTAGGAGGCGGAGCCGTCAGCGGCGACGTTGAGGACACAGGCACTTCCACCAGCGGGACAGGAGATCACGACGTTGCCGTGTTCCATGGACTGGCCGGCAGCGACGGAGATGCCACCGGCGGAGAGTCCGTGCCCGGGTGGCAGGGTCTGGGTTGCGAAAGCGGACATGACCGAAGGCATGCCGCCGGTTCTATCGTAGGACGCGGAGCCGTCAGCAGCGACGTTGAGGACACAGGCACTCCCACCAGCGGGACAGGAGATCACGACGTTGCCGTGTTCCATGGATTGGCCGGCAGCGACGGAGATGTCCCCTGCGGAGAGTCCGTGGCCGGGAGGCAATGGCAACGGCAGAGGACCGGTAACTTCGGGCCTAGCTCCGCCGGACTTGCCGCCACACGCCGAAAGTGTAAGAAGACACAGTATCACGATCAGGAATCGATCAGATGGAATCGCCAAAAATCGCATCACTTCCTCCTTCGTCAGCGAACACCCCTACTTGTCATTTGCGAGCGACATCCTGTGGCAATGCCCGTTTGGCTTGGTCGCACACGGCTTGTACGAAGCTGGCTCCCACTTCCACATCGTTCGCCGCGCCGCGACTGAACGCCGTTCCGTAACGAGCAAGAAGCGACGACAGAACGCACGTCGCTTCCTCGGCACCCCACTCACCTCCCACGGACAACATGGCTTGGATGACGCTGTCGGCGGCCTTGAACGCTGCTACGACCCGATCTGTACCGTTGTCGTTCTCTCCCGATACCCTTCGGTCCAATATGAGGCTGTCCGCTAGCAGCATGGACGATACATAGAGGGCTCCCTTGAGAATCCGCTCGTCCGTGTATACCAGTTCCCGTTGAGTTGTCGGGTCGACAGCAGCGAAGGCGGTCTTAAGGCCCACTTCGTTTCCCTCGGACTCGTCGCGGTTCAACGGATCATCCAACACAAATGTCCCAAGATCGAGCTCAAGTGCATCCGCAATAGCAATGGCCGAGCGGAGCCTCGTGCGGCTCACCCCTTGTTCGATGCGACGAATCGTGCGCGGATCCAAGCCAGCTTCTTCCGCCAATTTTTCCGCATTCCAACCGAGTTTCACTCGACTCCGGCGCATCAGTGTGTGATTGATTCGGACCATGCCGCCACCTCTAATTCATTGGCCCGTCAAGTCATTCGTCAGAAGAAAATCCCTTAGCAACATTTCAATTGCACTCGCTACGCCATAATCTGGCACTAGATGACATTCATGGACATTCGAGGTGGTCGCGGACTAAAGGCAGATCCACTGCACCTCGAGAGCGCCCCGCCGATCCGTTGTGTGGAAAGAGCCGCCCCTTCGTGGATTGCCTGAACTACCGGTGTTGATTCCGGTTATGATGTCACTCGTTCGCGGTGCGGCAAAAAGATCGTGGCGCTACGTGGCGCTACGAAGGTGTCACCCTGGGGCGTTCCCGATGAGTTGAAAGAAAGGGGTGGTTTGGCGATCGGAGAGGAAGGAACTGCTGTCCCTTCAAGCGGAAGGCGTAGATGTGTTGCACAAGACCCACGACAGGAGTTCCTGAGCCGTTTGTTCAATTTCCACCGTATCAGGGAAGCTCAAACGCTGTCCGCGAAACGCCGCAATCTGGCTCCCCAGGACGAACAACATCAGCAGACGCATGACTTCGGCATTTCCTGCTCCCCATCGGCCTGAAAAGTGTTGATGATACCGGGATACGAAGGCCGTCAAGAAGTCGAGGCGGGCACACGCCTCCTCTGTCGATGCTTGAGTGTAGTTCTCGGATGCGTTGTACCTTGTAGCATTGATCGCCATCGCCAAACCGCCTAACCCGGCCGTGCACAGTTTTCGCAGGTCGGCAGCCGGGGCCTCCCATTGAACGTCGAGATCCGTTCGGTCCGCCCAACAGCTCAAATATTGAGCCGTCAAATTCTCACAGGTTGAGAAACTCGATATCATTCCCTCGTCCTGGCCAGCGGCAATCCCCTTTGCACGGGCTACGATGTCGGGAGTAGACGGCAGACAATTATGGTAGGCGAATTCGCTCCCTATGGCTGTTTCGATAGCAAGGGCATACGGCGTGTTTGTTCTGACCGGTAGAAGCTGCCCGCCGGCCTCTCTCCCCATTTTCCATAACGTGAACTGGATTCTCCCGTGCGCTTCCTCGAGGAGTTCAGCGTCATCGGGTGCGTACTTCATTCGCGCCGCACGTTTTCGACCAATCATACAAAGACCGACCACCGCGGCGCGCAAATACTTCGCTGAGTCCTCTGCGCCCAGGTCGGCATGTTTCACGCCTGTTCTCAACAAAAGGTCGGACGCAGGAACGTCGAAGATCTCGGCAAGAACATGGGTTTCGGAGCGATGCACATACTGGCCGGTTTCGGCTCTTGTGACTACATACACGGCTAGCTGAGCCTTGTCTGCCAAGTGTTCTGGCGCCCAGTCGCGCTGCTCCCTCAACTGCCTGACCTTGTCGCCATCCAACAAATCCAGAATCAGAGTATCGAGTTCCACGTCGAGTGCCGAAGCCAAATCCTCGCCGGCATAGACCACACCAGTGTTGCTGGTCCATTCCAATCTGACCGGTCTTCCGCCTTCGAGTTTGCGGACCCATCCAATCCCGACAGAACCGATCTCCAAGGCAAGCCTCGCTTGTGTCCAGCCATTGTCTTTCCTCAATCTCTTCACCCGTTCCCCGTCAATTCTTGTCAAGTCATCCATAGGCCGCTCTCTATCACTCTCCGCTCAGACGCTGGAGGAACTCGAGTCATCCACCGATCCGCACTTCATCGACGGGCATCAACCGGATGGTCCGCCAAACATCAACGTCGGCAGCGCTAGCGACGCTGGCTCATTCGCTCTCCCTCCGTGGACGCTCGACGGTTGGTTGTGCCGTTCGAGTTCCACCATCGACTCGATAATGCGAAACGCTGACTCCTCGAAGATGTCGCGCAACAAGTACTCTCTCCATTTTGCTTGATCAGGAGCGACACCGTGGTAGTCGGACCAACCCTTCCATTCCCCGGTCTGACGATAGAAAAATTCCGGCCGCGCCGGTAATCTGTTGTCCTTGGCATCGGCATCGTGCCCTTCTTTTAGCCACACCTCGATGATGGACTTGACGTTCTCCAGGAAGCGCTCCACGTCGGCCAGCATTGGAGTGAGTTTACTGTCCACAAGCAACTGTTCGAGGGGAATGTCGAGGGCGGCTGCGACTATCCAGGCCGTCTTGACGAATAAGGGGCTGCCACTTTCTGCCCGCCTGTAGGTCGCCTCGGAGATGCCGCCTCCGGAACCCTTCGCTCGTTCAGCGATGAAGGCAACTACCTCGCTTATACTCAACCCGCGACCCTCTCTTTCGCGCCGGAGTCGTTCTCCATCCAGTACAATCACTCGTTTTTTGCCTCTCATATCAATTGGTCCTCCGCAGGATTCTTGGACGCGACGCGACCTCCCTGGTCAACGCTTGGATCGAATCAACTATACGATACCCTGATAAAGGCATTCAAGGACGTGCGCCTATCATCTTCTATCTTCTGAGATGAAACTATTGTCATCTCGTATTCATCTGGAATCTGTTCGCATGGAAGCCCGGGAATACGAACGATGCCGAGCAGCTCGAAGAACGGATCGACCCGTGCAGCAACAGGCTACAAGTAGGCCAGCCAAGCGGGCGGTTCAACGAACCGTGTATTCGGCGAGGAGGGAGGCGACGGAGGAGAAGTCCGATAGCGATCGCAGGGTCCCGAAGGTAGGGAAATCGAGAGATGACCCGCGCTGCTTTCGCCAAGAAAGCAGCGCGGCTTCCGGCTGACACCAGACGAATCCGTCGGCACGGATATGCTCCGGAACCCTTGCGAGGAAGAGCCCTTTCATCGTTCCAGGACGCGCACCGGTCCACGTCGAGAAAAGCAACAACCGGGTAAGGTCGGCGTAAAGGTCTTGCGTTTTGAGGTATGCGGCAAGCTCCAGCGCACGCTGGCCGGACGGCCGGTGGCCGTGCGAAGCTAGGGTTTCCCGTACCGGTTCGCGAGAAGTACCGTAGACCAGGAAGAGAACCCCTGTGACCTCGAGCAGGACCCTCATCGCCGCGACCCAGTGACCCAAGCCCCGCGTTGGCCTCATCCCGTGGCCTCGAAAGCTACGGGCCCCCCGTCCCGTGAGTCCGTGACAGCGCTCCAACACTGGGGAGGCATGGTCATCGGGTTTCACATCGCCCTCTGGAAACCACGCCCCGTCTTCTTCGGCGAACGCAATCTCGGACCGCAACAGCACCTGGATCCCGTGATGCTGGCTGTCGCGAACGCACACCAGCGCCACCCTGTCGGCGCCATCACCCATCTGTCACCGTCCTAGGTCCCCAAACACTCCCGTACCCGGACAGCCGCCGCGTGTTCAGGCCCGCCATATCGGCAGCCAGAAAGGTTCCACCAGAACGAAGTCCTTTCGCGCGATACGCTCCAGAGCCTCGTGCAACTGGCCTACACGGGTCTCTTCCAGTGTAATGACGAACGGTAGGAAATCGTCGGACGCCGCTCCGCCCTTCCCTGCGCCGACCAGGGACTCCAGCTCTTCCGCGGTGTGCTCCAGTTGCCAGATCTCCGAGACGTTGATCTGCTTCTCGCCGAAGACCTGACAAATCTCGCCGACGATGCCGCTCTGGTCCCGCACCACAAAGCGCACGTAGAAGGAAGCACTCAGGTCGTCTTCCGGGCGCACCGAATTCACGCCGGAAACGATGCTCTCAACCGGCAGGAAGGGTTCGTCGCCGGAACGCGCCACCAGTTCGTGGACGTCGCCCAGGACGGCCACCGCCGTGGCGCCGCCGCCCGCTCCCGGACCCGCGAACAGGTAGTCCCAGTCGCTCGCGTCGGGCGCTCCGCCATCGCTTACCTCCCCCTTGAAGAACACCGCGTTGGTGACGCCGTCGATGCCCGCGATGGGATGGCTCTCGGGCACCACCATGGGCGTCACCATGGCCTCCAGCGCGCCGTCGACATTCCGCGCCAGGGCCACGGACTTGATGGTGCCGCGGCCCTTGCGGGCGGCGTAGAGGAAGTCGATGGCATGGATGCGCTCGATGCCCTTTCGGTGGATGGCGCCTGGCTTCAGGTGGGTACCGAACGTGATGGACGACAGCAGTAGCAGCTTGGCTTCGGCGTCGCGGCCGCTCACGTCCGCGTCGGGGTCGGCCTCGGCGTAGCCCAGGGCCTGGGCGGACCCCAGCGCGTCCTCGTACGACCGGCCGCGCTGCGACATCTCGGTCAGGATGTAGTTGCAGGTGCCGTTCAAGAGGCCGTACACGGCCGCGGGCCGCTCGGCACTGAGGCTCTGGGTGAGCGGACCGATGATCGGGATGCCGCCTGCCACGCAGGCCTCGAAGCGGACCGCCCGGCCGCATTCCCGGGCCGCGGTCCAGATCTCCGCGCCGTGGGCCACCAGCAGCGCCTTGTTGGCGGTGGCCACGGACTTCCCGTGGCGGAGCGCGTCCACCACCCATTCCTTCTGGATGCCTAACTCCTCCGCGCCGCCGGCGGCCAGCACCTCCACAACGATGTCGACGTCGGGGTGGCGAGTCACCTCGGACGCATCCGTGGTGAACAGCTCCGGCGAAGTCTCGTACCGAGGCTTGCCCCGGGGGGTACGCGTGAACACCTTGACGACCTCGGCTTCGACGCCGAAGCGCGCTAGGTGGCCGTCGACGATGAGGTCGTGGACCGCGCCGCCCACGGTGCCGGCGCCGAGAATGCCGATGTGAACCTTGGATGCCATGGCGCGCTACTCCGGCAGCACGCCCAAGGCCTTGCGGATGGTCCGCACCGCTTGCCGCGTACGGTGCTCGTTCTCGATCAGGGCGAAACGCACGTGCTGGTCGCCGTACTGGCCGAAGCCGATGCCCGGGGACACCGCCACCTTGCCTTCGTTCAAAAGAAACTTTGAGAACTCCACCGACCCCATGGAGCGGTGGGGAGCCGGGATCTCCGCCCATACGAACATGGTGGCCCTGGGCTTGCGGATCATCCAGTTGACGCGGGCGAGCCCATCCACCAGCGCGTCGCGGCGGCTCCGGTAGGCCTCGGAGATGTCGTGCACGTCGTCGTCCGCGCTGTTGAGCGCGTGGATGGCTGCGATCTGAACCGGCTGGAAGATTCCGTAGTCCATGTAGCTCTTGAGACGCGCCAGGGCATGGATCATGGTGGCGTTGCCCACCGCGAACCCCACCCGCCAGCCGGGCATGTTGTAGCTCTTGGACATGGTGAAGAATTCCACGCCCACGTCCTTGGCACCGGGCGCCTGGAGGAAGCTGGGGGGCTCGTAGCCGTCGAAGGTGAGGTCCGCGTAGGCCAAGTCGTGGATCACCAGAATCTCGTTCTCCTTGGCGAACTTCACGATGCGCTCGAAGAACTCGAGTTCCACCACCTCGGTGGTGGGATTGTGGGGAAAGTTCAGGATCAGCAGCTTGGGTCGCGGCCAAGTCTGCTTGATGGCCTCCTCCAGTTGTTCCATGAACCCCTCGCTGGAGACCAGCGGGATGCTGCGCAAGTCGCCGCCGGCGATGACCACCGAGTACTGGTGGATGGGATAGGTGGGGCTCGGGCACAGCACCACGTCCCCGGGGTCGATCATGGCCAGCACCAGGTGTGCCAGCCCCTCCTTCGAGCCGATGGTGACGATGGCCTCGTCGTCGGCATCGATGGACACCCCGTAGCGCCGCTGATACCAGTCGGCGATGGCAACCCTGAGCTTGTAGATTCCCCGCGACACCGAGTAGCGATGGTTCTGGGGCTTCTGGACCGCCTCCACCAGCTTGTCCACGATGGGCGCCGGCGTGGCCATGTCCGGATTGCCCATGCTGAAGTCGACGATGTCCTCTCCACGCCTCCGCGCCTCCTGCTTGAGGTCGTTGATGGTGTTGAAGACGTAGGGCGGCAGCCTCTTGATCCGGTTGAACTCCACGATGCGGTACCTCTCGTCGTTTCAGACCCGGCAGATCCCGGAGATCGCCTCCACGGGAACCTCGACGGAATCTTCATACGACCATCAGCGACTGAAACAGGCAGGATGGGTTGTATATAAGCTATTGAAAGCACAGGCGCAAATGGACGGCGGCGGGTTCCGGCGACGAAAGAGGCACCGATGAAGGGTCCGTTTCGGACCGAGGGCCGAGAAAGGACGCTAAGGGAAGAAGACCAGCTTGCCCAGCAAGGCCAGAACAGCCGGGGCGAAGCTGAAGACCGCCAGTTTGAGGACCGCGACGTCGTGCCTCAAAGCCTCGATGTCATCCTTGTTGGCAAGCTTCAACGCTGCCACGTCCTGTTTGATCCCGGCAATGTCGTCAAGCTTCAACGCTGTCAGGTCCTGTCTCAACGCGGCAATGTCGTCCTTGGTCGCGAGGGTTTCTACGACTGGAATCGCGGCAGCGGCGGCCCTGGCCTTTTCCTCGGGGGCACCGGCGGCCACCAGGGCATCGTAGATTTCTGAAACGATCAAGCTCATCGCGGTCCCTTGCGAATGACGCACGGAACAAGGTTCTGGAACAGAACACCAAGAAACACAGAGGATGTCAATCCTTCCGTGGCGACAATTGCCGCCTTATACATTAACATCGGCCGGGGACACGGAACCTTTAGCCTTCTTCGCCCACTAGGTGTTTAGTCCGGCGACGCTCCCAGCCGCATGCTGTCTCCCCAACGGTATTCCAGGACCGCCCGCAGACGTCGGGAGACCTCGTTTCGGAGCTCCGGATCCCCGGAGAGCCAACCGCGGGCCTCTTGGCGCGCGGCCTGAAGCACCTCGTGGTCGTGGACGAGGTGGGCCACCCGGAATCCCTGGAATCCGGCCTGACGCGTGCCGAGGATTTCGCCGGCGCCGCGGAAACGCAGGTCGGCCTCGGCCACCTCGAACCCGTCGGCGGCCTGCTCCAGAACCTCCAGGCGCCGGCGGGAGTCATCGTCTCGGGAGCCGTAATGGATCAGGACACAGTGGGATTCTTCCCGGCCCCGCCCTACCCGACCCCGGAGTTGATGCAACTGGGCGAGTCCGAAGCGCTCCGCGTGTTCCACGACCATGAGGGTGGCGCCGGGCACGTCGATGCCCACCTCGATGACGGTGGTGGCCGCCAGCACCTGGATCTCCCCCTGCCGGAAACGCCGCATGACCTGGTCTCGCTCGCCGACGGGCATCTGGCCGTGGACCAGGCCCATGCGAAGCCCCTTCATAACGCTTCCGGACAGTTCCCGCGCCATGCTCTCGGCCGCGGCCATGGGCATCTTGTCCGAGTCCTCCACCAGCGGATAGACCAGGTACGCTTGGCGCCCGTCCGCCACCGCCGCACGGACGCGCTCGTAAACCCTCTGACGCTGTCCCTCCTGAACCACCACCGTGCGCACCGGCGTCCGACCCGGCGGCGTCTCGTCCAGCAGCGACACCTCCAGGTCGCCCGACAGGACCATGGCAAGGGTGCGGGGGATGGGTGTGGCACTCATCAGCAGCAGATCCGGCTCGGGTGCGGAGCTGCCAGCCGCCGCGTCCCGCAAGGGGAGCCGTGCGAACGCGTCCCGCTGGCTCACCCCGAAGCGGTGCTGCTCGTCGACGATACCCAGCCCCATGCGCGGCACCGAAACCCCCTCCTGGATGAGGGCATGCGTGCCCACGACGAAGTCCACCCCACCGTCGCCAATACGTTCGGTGGTCTCCCTGCGCGCACCCCCGGAAAGCGAGCCCGATAGCAACGCCACGCGCGCCCCCAGCCTCTCCGCGTAGGGCTGGAGCCTTTCGTAGTGTTGCTCTGCAAGTAACTCCGTGGGGGCCAGCAGCAGTGCCTGGCGGCCGTTCTCCATGGCCCGCAGGGCGCTGAGCCACGCGATGACCGTCTTGCCCGACCCCACGTCGCCCTGCAGCAGCCGGCGCATGGGATTGGGCGACTCCATGTCCCGGTAGATTTCCTGAAGCACCCGCTCCTGCCCGGCGGTCAGGCGGTAAGGGAGCAGCTCCCGCATCCCGTGGGTGAGCGAGCCCGGCCGCTCCGGCGAGCGAAAGCCCGTGGTCTCCAATCGCTCCCGCTGTCGCCGGGCGAGGGCCAGTTGAAAGTAGAAGATCTCGTCGAACGCGAGCGACCGGCGAGCAGCGGCCCGCTTCTGCTCCAACGCTGCCGGATCGTCCGCACCGTCCGCGCGCGGATGTCTGGGCTCGGACGTGTCCTCCCTCCCGAGCGACGGAAGGTGAATTGCCTCCAGAGCTTGTCGCAGATCCATAAGCCGCTGCCGTTGCGCTACCTCCGGAGGAATGAAACTGGGCAGGAACCCGCCGAACCGCTCCAGGGCCTGGGCCACCCAACCGCGCAGGTTGGTCTGCGAGATGTCACCGGGTTTTTCATACACCGGCCGCACCTCGGGCTGCCGCTCCGTTCCCTCGTCGAGGACCTCGAACTCCGGGTGGGGAATGTTCAGCCGGGTGCCACGTCCGGACGCCACCCTCCCATGAATGGAAAGGCGCTGGCCGGTGCGCAACGCATCGGCGATATACCGGGGCGGGTTGAACCAGACCAGCTCCAGGCTGCCGGTGTCGTCGGTCAGCGTGGCCGTGAGAATGCGGCGGCCTCCGCGAATCCGGCCCGCCCTGAGGCTGGTCAGGCGGCCCACGAAGCTGGCGCTCTCACCGGCCGCGGCCCCGGAGATGGCCCGCACCTCACGACGGTCCTCGTAGCGGAAAGGGAGGTGGTAGAGCAGGTCCTCGACGGTGGCGAGCTCGCGGTGGGCGAGTTGCGCGGCCCGCACAGGCCCAACGCCTTTCAGGACATCCAGACCCGCCTGCAATGCCTGATGACAGTCGGCGGGAGCGATGGAAGTGACGTGATAGGGTTGAGGCACAACGGCGTCCTTTGACTTCGCTCCGCTGACGCTTCGCTACGCCTGTCCTGAGCCCTTCGACAAGCTTAGGACAGGCCTGACGAAGGGCTCGGGACGAACGGACGAGGGCTATGCAAGGCCCTCCCGCAGGTTCAGATTCGGGCGGCTTGTCGCTGGTACTCCTGCAGCGGCCGCACCGTCAGATCGCCTTCCTTGAGGAACTTGATGGCCTCCAGCGCGGCTTCGGCACCGGCCAGGGTGGTGAAGTACGGGATCTGCCGGTCCAGGGCTTCGCGCCGCATCAGGTAGCCGTCGTTGCGGTAGCTCTCGTTGGCATGGGTGTTGACGACCATGGCGACGCCCTCCTCACCCAGGGCCTTCTCGACGTCGTGGGCCACCTCCACCGGGATGGCCGCCCGCTGGAAGAAGTCGGCGGTGCCACCGGTGGCTACGATCCCGAATCCCAGCGCCGCCAGCGACCGGGCGATGCCCGCGGCGCCTTCGCGGTGCTCGTCGGGCAAGCTGAAGAAGGCCTTGCCGGAGTCGGGCAGGCGCATGCCGCCGGCCATCTGCGCCTTGGCGAAGGCCTTGCTGAAGGAATGGTCGATGCCCATCACCTCACCGGTGGACTTCATCTCGGGCCCCAGGAGCGTGTCCACGCCGGAGAACTTGTTGAACGGCAGCACCGACTCCTTGACCGAGACGTGGGGCGGCACGATCTCCTCTGTGAGGCCCATCTCGTTGAGCTTGCGGCCCACCATGACCCGAGCCGCCAGCTTGGCCAGGGAAACGCCGATGGCCTTGCTGACAAACGGCACGGTCCTGGACGCCCGCGGGTTCACCTCGAGGATGTAGACGTCGCTCCCCTTCACCGCGAACTGGACATTCATCAGCCCGCGCACCTCGAGGGCCTCGGCCAGGGCCACGGCCTGGCGGCGGATCTCCGCCTGTACCTCGGGCGACAGCGTCCGGGGCGGGATCGAGCAGGCGCTGTCTCCGGAGTGGACCCCCGCCCTCTCGATGTGCTCCATGATACCGCCGATGACCACCCGCTCGCCGTCGGCGATGGCGTCCACGTCCACCTCGGTGGCGTCGTCCAGGAATTTGTCGATGAGCACCGGATGCTCCACCGAGGCCTGGAACGCGGTCACCAGGTAGTCCCTGAGCTTCTCCTCCTCGTAGACGATCTCCATGGCCCGGCCGCCGAGCACGTAGGACGGCCGCACCAGCACGGGATAGCCGATGCTCCCGGCCACCTGCAGGGCCTCGTCCATGGACCGGGCGGTGCCGTTCCGGGGTTGCCTCAGCTCCAGCCGTTCCAGCAGTTCTTTGAAGCGTTCCCGGTCCTCGGCAAGGTCGATGCTGTCCGGCGAGGTGCCGATGATGGGGACGCCGGCCCGTTCCAGCGCCAGCGCCAGCTTGAGCGGGGTCTGGCCGCCGAACTGCACGATGACCCCGTCGGGCCGCTCCTGCGCCGCGATGTTGAGCACATCCTCCAGGGTCAGCGGCTCGAAGTAGAGCTTGTCCGAGGTGTCGTAGTCGGTGCTGACGGTCTCCGGGTTGCAGTTGACCATCAGGGTCTCGAAGCCGTCCTCCTTGAGGGCGAAGGCCGCGTGCACGCAGCAGTAGTCGAACTCGATGCCCTGGCCGATGCGGTTGGGGCCGCCGCCCAGGATCATGATCTTCCTGCGGTCGCTGCGGCGGGACTCCTGGGCCCCCTCGTAGGTGGAGTAGTAGTAGGGCGTAAAGGCCTCGAACTCGGCGCCGCAGGTATCCACGGTGCGGAAACCGGCCAGTACCCCCGCGCCCAGACGCAGGGTACGGACCTCTTCCTCGGAGCGGTCCGATAGCTCCGCCAGGCGCCGGTCGGAGAAGCCCATGTTCTTGACCTCCGCCCAGAACTCACGGTCGGGGTCGCCGCCCTTGCCGAGACGGCTCGGAATCTCGTGTTCCTTGTGAACGATGGCGTGTATGTGGTGGAGAAACCAGGGATCGATACCGGTCAACTCCCACAGATGAGCTACCGTCAAGCCGGCCCGGAACGCCGCGCCCAGAGTCCACAGGCGGTCGGAGCGGGGCCATTGGAGCCGTTCTTCCAGCCATGTTTCGAGGTCCGTGCCCGCCGCCGCGGCCTCCGGTTCCTCGAAGCCGAAGCTGTTGGTTTCCAGGGAACGCATAGCCTTCTGCAGCGCCTCCTTGAAGGTGCGGCCGATGGACATGGCCTCCCCCACCGACTTCATCTGCGTGGACAGCACGTCGCGGGTCTGGGGGAACTTCTCGAAGGTGAAGCGCGGCACCTTCACCACCACGTAGTCGATGGTGGGCTCGAAGCACGCCGGGGTTTCCCGGGTCACGTCGTTGGGGATTTCGTCCAGGGTGTAACCCACCGCCAGCTTGGCGGCGATCTTGGCAATGGGGAATCCGGTGGCCTTGCTGGCCAGGGCCGAGCTGCGGGACACCCGCGGGTTCATCTCGATGACCACCAGGCGACCGTTTTCCGGGTTCACCGCGAACTGGATGTTGGAGCCGCCGGTGTCCACGCCGATCTCCCGGATGATGCGCAGCGCCGCGTCGCGCATCACCTGGTACTCCTTGTCCGTGAGGGTCTGGGCCGGCGCCACGGTGATGGAGTCGCCCGTGTGTATCCCCATGGGGTCGAAGTTCTCGATGGGGCACACGATCACCACGTTGTCCTTGTGGTCGCGCATCACCTCCAGCTCGAACTCCTTCCATCCCAGCACCGACTCCTCCACCAGGATCTCGTGCACCGGGGACATCCTGAGGCCCCACTCGGCCATCTCCACGAAGCCTTCCTCGGTGTAGGCGATGTTGGCCCCGCTACCCCCCAGGGTCCGGGAAGGCCGGATGATGAGCGGCAGGCTGTCCAGCTCCCGCCTGGCGGCCAGAGCTTCTTCCGGCGAGTGTACGTAGACGCTCCGAGGCAAATCCAGGCCCACTCGGGCCATGGCCTCCTTGAAACGGTCCCGGTCCTCGGCCTTCTTTATGGCCTCCAGCCGGGCGCCGATCATCTCCACGCCGAAGCGCTCCAGCACGCCGGTCTCCGCCAGCTCGATGGCGAGGTTGAGGGCGGTCTGGCCTCCGAGAGTGGGCAGCAACGCGTCGGGACGCTCCGCCTCGATGACCTTGGCGACGATGCTGGCGTCCAAAGGCTCGACGTAGGTCCGGTCCGCGAAATCCGGGTCGGTCATGATGGTGGCCGGGTTCGAGTTCACCAGAATGACCCGGTAGCCCTCCTCCTTGAGGGCCTTGAGGGCCTGGGTTCCCGAGTAGTCGAACTCGCACGCCTGGCCGATGACGATGGGCCCCGAGCCGATAAGCAGGATGGACTCGATGTCGGTGCGCTTGGGCATGTCAACGCCTGGCGTCGGCCATCAGGTCGCGAAAGCGGGAAAAGAGGTAGGCCGCGTCGTGCGGGCCGGGCGACGCCTCGGGATGGTACTGGACCGAGAAAATCGGCTCCTCGCGGTGCCGGAGGCCTTCCACAGTGTGGTCGTTCAGGTTGACGTGGGTCACTTCCACCGCGCCCTTGAGGGAATCCGCGTCCACCACGAAGCCGTGGTTCTGGGTCGTGATCTCCACCTTCTCGGTGGTGAGATCCATCACCGGCTGGTTGCCGCCGTGATGGCCGAACTTGAGCTTGAAGGTGCGCCCGCCCATGGCGAGGCCCAGGATCTGGTGGCCCAGGCAGATGCCGAAGATGGGGCGCCGGCCGATGAGTTGCCGGACATTGTCCGCGGCGTAGAGGACCGCCGCGGGGTCCCCCGGACCGTTGGACAGGAAGACGCCGTCCGGTTCCAGCGCCAGCACGTCCGCGGCGGGCGTCCACGCCGGCACCACCGTCACGCCGCAGCCGGCCTCCACCAGACCTCGAAGGATGTTGAACTTGATGCCGTAGTCGTAGGCCACCACGTGAAACTCCGGCTCGCGGGCCGTGTCGAAACCGCTTCCCATCCGCCAAGCCCCCTGGTCCCAGCGGTACGGCTCCCGGCAGCTCACGTTCCTCACGAGATCCTGGCCTTCAAGTCCCCCGATCCGCTGCGCTTTCGCGGCCAGCTCTACCTCGTCCCGGATCGTGGTGGAGATGACTCCCTCCTGGGCGCCGCGCTCGCGAATGTGGGTGACCAGGGAGCGCGTGTCCACTCCTTCGATGCCCACGATCCCGTGCTCGCGCATGTAGTCGTGGAGCGCCCGGGTGGCGCGCCAGTTGCTGGGCACCGGGCAGTACTCCTTGACGATGAACCCCCGGACGAACGGCCGGCACGACTCGTCATCCTCCGGGTTGACGCCGACGTTGCCGATTTCGGGATAGGTCATGGTGACCAGTTGGCCCTCGTAGGAGGGATCGGTGAGGATCTCCTGGTATCCCGTCATGCTGGTATTGAACACTACCTCCCCCGCCGCCTCCCCTTCGCTGCCGAAGGAACGGCCGGCAAACGAGGTCCCGTCCGCCAATGTGAGAATGGCTTTCATGAGATGAAGCGGCCCGTCCGTCTGTTCAATAGATGAGGCCGCCGATGCGCCACCAGCGGGGCCAGCTCTTTTCCGAGTCCCAGGACCAGTACTTGACGAAGGCCCGGCCGCGGACGTCCTCGATGGGGACGAACCCCCAGAAGCGGCTGTCGAAGCTGCGGTCCCGGTTGTCGCCCATGACGAACACGTGTCCCTCCGGGACCTTCACCGGGCCGAGATTGTCGCGAACGTGGTCGACGCCCAGGGTTATTCCCCGCTCTTCGAAATGAGCGTGTGCGTCCTCGACGGCCTCTCCGTTGATGTAGAGCTTCTTGTCACGGATGACCACGTCGTCGCCCGGTACACCCACCACGCGCTTGATGAAATCCTTGCAGCGGTCCCTGGGATAGACGAACACGATGACGTCGCCGCGCTCCGGCATGTCCCACTCCATCACGTGGGAACCGCGGGCGAGGTCGACACAGCCGGCGAACGGCACCCAGTTGACGTCCGGAAGGCGCACGCCGTAGGACAGCTTGTTCACCAGGATGTGGTCGCCGATGGCCAGAGTGGGGATCATGGAACCCGACGGGATCTTGAAAGCCTGCACCACGAAGGCGCGCAGGAACAACGCGGCCACGAGGGCGATGAGGATGGCTTCCGTATATTCCCGGAAGACGCTTTTTCTGGACTTGCCGAATCTGGCCACGTACTGAGATTTCCTTGGTGCTCTTCCCTTGCGCGGGCGGGTTCGAAGCCCGCCTCTACATTTAACACCTCGACCGGCAACTTTGAAATCAGACCTTCAGCGCCGCCAGGAATGCCTCCTGGGGTATCTCCACCCGCCCCACCGACTTCATGCGCTTCTTGCCCTCCTTCTGCCGTTCCAGGAGCTTGCGCTTGCGGGTGATGTCGCCGCCGTAGCACTTGGCGGTGACATTCTTGCGCAGCGCCTTGACCGACTCCCGGGCGATGATGCGGCTGCCGATGGCCGCCTGGATCACCACCTCGAAGAGCTGGCGCGGGATCAACTCGCGCATGCGCTGCACCATGTCCCGGCCGCGCACGTACGCCTTGTCGCGGTGCACGATCAGCGACATGGCGTCAACCAGGTCGCCGTTGATGCGGATGTCGAGCTTGGCCAGCTTCGACGGGCGCATGCCCGCCATTTCGTAGTCCATGGAAGCGTAGCCCCGGCTGAGGGACTTGAGGCGATCGTAGAAGTCGTAGACGATCTCGTTGAGCGGCAGCTCGTAGGTGACCATGGCCCGGTTGGGGCCGAGGTAGCGCAACTCCTGCTGAATCCCGCGCTTTTCCTCGCACAGCTTGAACACGCCCCCGAGATAGTCCTTGGGAAGGTGGATGGTGGCCAGGATGAACGGCTCCTCGATGGTTTCGATGTCGGCCTCGTTGGGGAAAGCCACCGGATTGTCGATGGACAGGACCTCGCCGGCGTGGGTGGTCACCTGGTAGACCACCGTGGGGGCCGTGGTGATGAGTGCCAGGTCGAACTCGCGCTCCAGCCGCTCGCGTACGATGTCCAGATGGAGCAGACCGAGGAAACCGCAACGGAAGCCGAAGCCCAGGGCCTGGGAGGTCTCAGCCTCGAAGGTGAAGGACGAATCGTTCAGACTCAGCTTCTCCAGGGCGGTTCGCAGCGCCTGGTACTGGCCCGAGTCCGCCGGATAAAGGCCGCTGAACACCATGGGCTTCAACGGCCGGAAACCGGCCAAGGGTTCCTTGGCGGCGCGCTTGTGGATCGTGACGGTATCGCCGATGCGGGCCTCATGGATGTTCTTGATCGACGCCATGAGAAAGCCCACCTCGCCCGGCCCGAGGCTCCCGACTTCCACGGGGCCGGGAGCGAAGACGCCCAGCCGGTTGACCTCGAACACCCCGCCGGTAGACATCAGGCGAATGGAGTCGCCGTTGCGGACGCTTCCTTCGAAGATCCGCAGCAGGATCACCGCGCCGTGATAGGGATCGAACCAACTGTCGAAGACCAGACCGCGCAGGGGCGCCTCCCGCTCGCTCGCGGGGGGCGGGAAGTTCGCGACGATACCTTCCAGCACGGACTCGATGCCGACGCCGTTCTTGGCGCTGGCCAGGATGGCCTGGGAGCCGTCCAGGCCGATGATGTCCTCCAACTCCCGCTTGACCCGCTCCGGGTCCGCACTGGGCAGGTCGATCTTGTTGATGACGGGAAGCACCTGGAGGTCGTGGTCCAGCGCCAGGTAGACGTTAGCCACCGTCTGGGCCTCCACCCCCTGGGCGGCGTCGACCACCAGGATCGCACCCTCGCACGCCGACAGGCTGCGGGAGACCTCGTAGGAGAAATCCACGTGCCCGGGCGTGTCGATGAGGTTCAAAACGTAGTCCTCGCCGCTTCCGGAACGGTATTGCAGCCGCACCGGGCTGGCCTTGATGGTGATGCCGCGCTCGCGTTCCAGCTCCATCTTGTCCAGGAACTGGTCGGTCTTCTCGCGCTCGCTTAGCGCGCCGGTGTGCTCCAGCAATCGATCCGCCAGCGTCGACTTGCCGTGGTCGATGTGGGCGATGATGCAGAAGTTCCGTATGCGGCTGCTATCCACGGCCCCGTCCTATGGAATAGTAGACGAAACCGTGCCGTTGCATCGCCACGGGATCGTAGAGGTTGCGGCCGTCGAACAGCACGGGCCGGCGCAGCAGTTCCTTCAGGCGCGGGAAATCGGGACTGCGGAACTCGTTCCATTCGGTCAGGATCAGCACGGCGTCGGCGCCCTCGGCAACCTCGTAGTTGTTGGCGCCGTACTCGATGCGGTCGCCGTAACGCTTCCGCGCCTCCTTCATGGCCTCGGGATCGAACGCGCGCACATGCGCGCCGGCCTCCAGCAGCCCGTCGACGACCCGCAGGGCCGGAGCCTCGCGCATGTCGTCGGTACGGGCCTTGAAGGCAAGGCCCCAGACCGCAAGGGTGCGTTGGGCCAACCCCTCGTCGAAATGCCGGCTGACTTTATCCAGCAGCAAGTCCTTCTGGGTTTCGTTGACCCGGTCCACGGCCCGCAGCAACGGCATCTCCAACTCGTCCCCGCCCATGGCGATCATCGCTCGGATGTCCTTGGGCAGACAGGAGCCGCCGAAGCCGATGCCGGGATAGATGAAGTGAGGACCGATGCGGTGGTCCAGCCCCATAACGCGCCGCACCTGCTCGATGTCGGCCCCCTCCTTCTCGCACAGACGCGCGGTCTCGTTGATGAAGGAGATCTTGGTGGCCAGCATGGCGTTGGCGGCGTACTTGCTCATCTCGGCGCTACGGGAGTCCGTGAGTATGATCGGGTTTCCCCTGGGCACGAAGGGTTCGTAAAGGCTCTTGAGACGCTCCAGCGCGGCTACATCTTCACCCCCCAGCACGACGCGGTCGGGCTTCATGAAGTCCTCGACCGCGGTCCCCTCCTTCAGGAACTCCGGATTGGAGACTACCGCCACCGGATGTCCGGTCCCGGCTTCGATGATCTCCCTGACCCGCGCCGCCGTGCCCACCGGAACCGTGCTCTTGGTGACGACGATCTTGCCGCCGTTCATGGCCCGGGCGATGTCTTCCGCCACCGCGAAGACCTGGCTCAGGTCGGCGCCGCCCTCCGATACCTGGGGCGTGCCCACGGCGATGAAGACGACCTCCGCGCGTTTCACGGCCTCGGCCAGATCGGTGCAGAAGGCAAGCCTCCCCTCGCGGGTGTTGCGCTGGATCAGCTCCTCGAGTCCCAACTCGTAGAGCGGAACCGTGCCGTTCCGCAGCTGCGCGATCTTCGCCTTGTCGATGTCGACACAGACCACGTCATTGCCGGTCTCGGCGAAGCAGCTCCCCGTTACCAGCCCCACGTAGCCCGTGCCGATCATTGCGATGTTCATGCGACTGAACCGGACCGGACGCTAGTCATGAAAGCGGGTCAACTCGACGAAGCGCCGGTAGCGCTCGTCGATCTCGTCCCTTTCCAGCGCGATCAGGCGCCGGGGCCCGAAATCCTCCACCGTGAAGGAGGCGGTGACGTTGCCGTAGACGATGGCGCGGCGCAGCGCGCGGTCGCCCGCGCCGGCGCCCGAGGCCAGGCATCCCATGAACGCGCCGGCGAAGGAGTCGCCGGCGCCCGTCGGGTCCAGGACCTCTTCCAGGGGATAGGCCGGCACCACGAAGGTCGCGTCGTCCGAGAACTGGAACACGCCGTACTCGCCGCGCTTGATGAGCACCACGCGGGGACCCATCTTGAGAATCGCGCGGGCCGCCCGGACGATGTTGTTGTGTCCGCTCAGCATGCGCGCTTCCGAGTCGTTGATGATCACGGTCTCGACCCGTTCCAGGACCTTCCGCAACTCCCCGGGATTCTCCCGGATCCAGTGATCCATGGTATCGCAGGCCACCAGCCGCGGCCGTTTCAAGCGCGACATCACGTCCAACTGCGCATCCGGGTGCATGTTACCGAGGAAGGCGTACTCCGTCTCCTCGTAGCCGGGGGGCATGTGCGGAACGAAGTCCTCCAGCACGTTGAGCTGGACCTCCAGCGTATCGCGAACGTTCAGGTCCTCGTGGTACCGGCCGTGCCAGAAGAACGTCTTGCCCTCGGTACGCTGCAAACCTTCGAGGTCCACGCCACTGCGCGACAGCGCGGTCAAGTGGTCCTCGGGAAAGTCCCTGCCTACCACGCCGACGATCCTAACGGGCGCGAAAAACGCGGCGGCCAGCGCGAAGTACGCCGCCGACCCTCCGAGGACCCGATCGGCCCGGCCGTGCGGCGTCTCGATGGAATCGAAGGCCATCGATCCAACCACCAGAACACTCATAGACGTAGTCCCCCCGGAAATGCCGTCCTTCGAATTCGCTTCGCTGGCGCTACGCAACGCTCATGACGAACGGTCAGGAAACTCATCACGTTCGTCCTGAGTGTAGGGAAGCGAAGTCGAAGGACGTCCTCTCAAGATGAATGCTAGAGATATTTGGCCACCAGCGGCCCCAGCTTCTCCCGCGTGGCCGCCGGGATCAACGAACGGTCCGTGACGATGGCCATGGCCAGCGCCGTGGCGCACGGGCAGTTGCGCTCGCGCGACAGGCGCTCCGCCGTGCCCCGGACGATGCGCTTGGCGACGTCCGCGTTCCGCTGCAGCACCGCGATGATTTCCTCTATATCGACGTCGCCGGCGGCTTCGTTCCAGCAGTCGTAGTCCGTCGCCATGGCCATGGTGGCGAAGCAGATCTCCGCTTCGCGCGCCAGCTTGGCTTCCTGCAGGTTGGTCATGCCGATGACGTCCGCGCCCCAGCTCCGGTGAAGCGCCGACTCCGCCCGGGTGGAGAACTGCGGCCCCTCCATGCACACGTACGTGCCGCGGCCGTGCACCCGGATGTCCTCCTGGGCCGCCGCGTCGGCCACCACCGCCCGCAGATCGTTGCAGAACGGGTCCGCGAACTGCACGTGGGCCACCACGCCGTCACCGAAGAACGTCGGCGAGCGCCGGTAGGTGCGGTCGATGAACTGGTCCGGAAGCACCATGTGCCCGGGCTCGATCTCCTCCTTGAGGCTGCCCACCGCGCTCACCGACAGGATCCTTTCCACCCCCAGCTTCTTCATGCCAAAGATGTTGGCGCGGTTGTTGACCTCGGTGGGCAGCAGCCGGTGCCCCTTGCCGTGGCGCGGCAGGAAGACCATCTCGACCCTGCCCAGGGAGCCCCGCACGAAGGGGCCCGAGGGCGCGCCGAACGGCGTGTCCAGCTCGACCTCGCGCACTCCGCTCAACCCCTCCATCTCGTAGAGCCCGGTGCCGCCAATGACACCCAGTATCGTGGTCTGCTCCATCTTGTCCCGTCCTATCTCCCGACAGGGCTTGCGGAACGCCTAACGCCGACCGGCAATCCGGCGGTCAACGCCACCGGACCCGGTCCGCCGTCGGGACCGGGCGGTGCCGTCGCCGCGTGATACAACTGCCCGCAGGCGGCCTGTATGTCGTCCCCCCGGGGCCGGCGCACATGAGCCTGGATGCGGCGGGCGCGCAACGTCTCTCCGAACCGCTCGATGACATGGTCCGAAGGCCGGCGGTACCCGCCGCCCTCGTGAGGGTTGAACGGTATCAGGTTCACCTTGCAGCGGATGCCCCGAAGCCTCGCCGCGAGCTCCGCCGCGTCGGCGTCGCCGTCATTCACGCCGCCCAGCAGAAGGTACTCGAAGGTGATGCGTTTGCGCCGCGGCACCGGCAGGGACCGGCAGCACTCCAGCAACTGCTCGACGGAGTATTTTCGGTTGACCGGCATGAGCTCCGAGCGTACATCATCCCGCACCGAATGGAGCGAGATGGCCAGATTGACGCGGGTTTCCTCCATCAGCCGGCGCATTTGCGGCAGCAGGCCCACGGTGGAGACGGTGATCTTGCGGGGCGAGATCCCCATGCCGCTGCGGGCGTCGGTGATGACCTCCAGCGCCCCGCGCGTGGCCTCGTAGTTGGCCAGCGGCTCGCCCATGCCCATGAAGACCAGATTCGAGATGCGCGTGTCCCCGGGGGCGCGGCGCTGTGCTTCCAGGATCTGGTCGACGATCTCCGCCTGGGTGAGATTGCGCTGCAGTCCCATCCGCGCGGTGGCGCAGAACGTGCAACCCAGGCCGCACCCGGCCTGCGTGGACACGCACAGGGTGACCCGGTCCGGTTCCGGTATGTAGACGGCCTCGACGACGGCGCCGTCGTTCAGACGCAGCAAATACTTGACGGTCCCGTCCCGGGAACGGTGTTGCCGCTGCACCACTAGACTGCCGATATCGAATTCCCGCGCCAGCTCCTGCCGCAGTTCCCGCGGAACATCGGTCATGTTCTCGAAAGCGGTCGCGTGCTTCTGGAACAGCCACCGCCGTACCTGATGGGCGCGATAGGCGGGAAGGCCGCGCGCGTCGAGCCACGCGCTCAGCTCGGCATGGCCCAGGTCTGCGAACGGGCGTCGGGTATTGCTGGAGCGGACGTGTTCCATTGTCCAAATATGGCGTCCTTCGACTTCGCTCCGCTCAGGACGGAACGACTGTAAGGACGATGATTCCCGTTCGTCCTGAGCCCTTCGACAAGCTCAGGACAGGCTTCGCGGAGCGAAGTCGAAGGA
>JAJDTQ010000061.1 GCA_022827045.1 Candidatus Binatia bacterium | reverse complement strand
CGTGGACGCGCGGCAAAACGAACCGCAAGCTATCCACCGATCCCCACTTCATCGACAAGGTGCGGGGCGTGGTGGGTCTTTATCTGAATCCGCCGGACAAGGCTTTGGTGCTGTGCGTGGATGAAAAAAGCCAGATTCAGGCATTGGACCGTACCAACCCGGTTTACCGCTGAACTATGGAACACCCGAGACTCGGACCCATGACTATCGGCGCTATGGCACCACTACGCTGTTCGCAGCACTGGAGGTGGCTACGGGTCGAGTGGTGGGCAAGCTGCATCGCCGGCACAGAAGCCAAGAGTTCATCGCCTTCTTGCGCCACATCGACTCGCAGGTCCCGGTCGCCTTGGAAGTCCACCTCATTCTCGACAACTACGGCACCCACAAACCGCCCAAGCCAAGAATTGGCTGTTGCGATACCCCAGGTTCCATTGTCATTTCATCCCGACCTACAGTTCCTGGATGAACTTGGTGGAACGCTTCTGCTGCCTTGACCGAACACCAGCTACGCCGCGGCACCTACCGCTCCGTTGTCGCTCTGGAGGAAGCCATACGAAACTACCTCGACCTGCACAATCAACATCCACAGCCGGAGATGTGTCAAGGGATTCTTTTGTTGGCGCAAACACCGGCGGAAAAGTCCGTTCCCCGCCGAAGGCGGCCGTAAGGTCATCCCGCTTCAGCGTGCCGCCCATCCCGAAGACACGTGTTCCGGTGTCTACCCAAACACGACCGGAAACGATCTCCGCCTCCGGATATCGAGCATCAAACCAGCGCTGCGCAAAACTCTCGCCTTGCCATCCGGGCGGAACCTCGACCGGCCAATCTTCACGCGGTCGGAACTCGACTACGATTTCACCATCCCGTGGCCGTGTCGCGCTCCTCTTGGCAGGTTCTGAAGCGAATCGCATTGCCACGTGTCCGGCAACGACGCGTTGATCACCTCAACCGCCCGAATCGCATACTTAACCATCGTCGGCGTAGCTCCCTCGGCCACGCGAACGATGGGAGGTTCCGCACCGAACCGCCGGACGTAGCCGTCAGGACCGGCATCATCGATCAGGTATTCAACGACCTTGCCGGTTCCCGGCAACACGTCCGGGCCTACATGCAAGGAGACAGCACCGGGGTGTACCACCGGCGCCTGAAGTTGGAGGAGTTCGGGTGTGTCCATGCGGGAACTTGTTCCGCAAGCGGTTAGGAACAGCAACCGAAGCAACCAGAGAAACCGTGTCACAATCCACATGGGAACCCCCTTCTTGTTGGCAAGCATACCTCGGATTGTCAGTCAACGCCTTCACCTAGCCGCCAAAAGCTGCCGGTCCACCACCGTGTAACGTTGCGCAAACGGTCGCCCCCCGACTTCGGCAATGCTTGCCGGATCATCCGTGCGCTCCCGCCCGTACCAGATCTCATCCCGAAACCCCGGACTCGTTCTCCAAACCTCTCTGCCCTTGCGCCACGCAGTTTCTCCGTCCATGGAAACAAAATTGTCGACATTTAATTATTGACATTCATCCCTGCTTGTAGGACTATTTCGGCAGATCATCCGGCTCACTTTCATTCGACGACTCAGGTGCCAGCACCTCTCGAAGGGCCGGCCCTTGCGACGAGGAGGCAAATGCGTAGCGACAAACAGTATCTCGGGATCGACCGCTCCTTGCAGCGGGCGTGGGCCAAGGGGGCTGGGCTCATCGATGAGGAGTTCGAGCGTCCCATGATTGCGGTCGTGAATACGTGGCAGGACTTCTCGCCCGAGAATATTCACCTCCGGCAGGTGGGCGACGCGGTCAAGGCAGGCATCCGCATGGCGGGTGGGACGCCGTGCGAGTTCAACGCCTTCCATGTCACCGACAGCGAGACCTTCGCCTCGGTGGGCATGCGTTACGTGCTGCCAAGCCGAGACCTCGTAGCGGACATGATCGAGCTCATGGTCGAGGGGCACCGCTTCGACGCCATGGTCCTGATCGGCTCCGGGGACAAGGTCGTCCCCGGCATGGTGATGGCGGCCGCGCGCCTCGATCTGCCAGCAATCCTGATTTACGGCGGGCCGACCAAGGCCGGCGTGTACAAGAATCGCAAGGTCTTTCTCGAAACCGTCTACGACGGGGTGGGCGAACACCTGGCCGGAAAGCTCGAAGAAAAGGATTTGAAGGGCCTCGAAGACACCCACTTTCCGTTCTCCGGCGCGTGCGACACCGCGACCTCCGGGAACACCGCCGGCATCTATACCGAGGCCATGGGACTGGCGCTGCCCAACAGCGGCACGCTTCCCGCGGGAAGCAATTTCCAGATCCGTGCCGCGAAGTACACCGGTCTGCGGATCATGGAACTGCTGAAGGAGGACATCCGGCCCTCCCATATTCTGACGCCAGAGGCCTTCGAAAACGCCATGCGCGTAGGGTTGGCGGTCGGCGGCTCCACCAACATGGTGCTTCACATGATGGCGATGGCGAAGGAAGCCGGTGTCGAGGTGAGTTTCGAGACCTGGGACCGCCTTAGTCGGGATACCCCGACGCTGGTCAAGCTCGCGCCTTCGGGGCCTTGGGGGGTGACCGAGCTCGGCGAGGCCGGCGGCGTGCCGGCCGTCATGAAGGCCCTGGACGATCTCATCCACACGGAGACGGTGACCGTGAGCGGCAGGACGACCGGAGAACTGGTCGAGGAGGCCGTCGTCCAGAACCCGGAATGCATTCACGGCAAGAGCGCCCCGGTCGCGGCGGACGGTTCCGTCTACATCCTGAAGGGCAGCCTCGCACCGGGCGGCGCGGTCGTAAAAGCCTCCGGCGTCGCGCGAGGGATGTGGGAAGTCGCTCTGCCCGCGCGTGTCTTCGAGGACGAGGAGAGCGCCATCGACGCCGTTCGCAACAACGCGATACGACCGGGGTCGTGCGTCGTCATCCGCAACGAGGGCACCAAGGGAGGCCCCGGCATGCGCGAGATGCTCGGCGCCACGTCCGCCTTGATGGGGGCCGGTCTCGGCAACAGCTGCGCCCTTGTCACCGACGGCCGTTTCTCCGGCGCCACACACGGTCCCGCGATCGGATACGTGACCCCGGAGGCGGCGCGCGGCGGTCCCATTGCACTCGTGGAGGACGGCGATCTCATCCGAATCAACCTGTCCGAGCGAAAGTTGGATCTGGACGTGGCTCCCGACGTGCTCGCGGAGCGCCGGAAGTGCTATTCGCCCATGCCGTCGCGGGTCACGCGCGGGTATCTCAAACACTATTCGGAAACGGTCGCACCCGCCTCGGAAGGGGCGGTAATGCCGCGCTAGGGCGATGGAAGAACCGACGAGACCCGTTGCCGGAGACCCCGGGGAGATCCGGACCCGTGCCGAGCAGGAGACCCCTCTTCTCGGCGGGGCCGGGGGCCACGTCATCACCAATGCCGCCTCGTCCGGCGTCGAAATCGAGCGCAGGCGACTGAAAGCCCTCGCGCGCCGCAGCGACGGCCCCGGATTGCGCTATCTGGCCGCGTGGGGCGTCGCCATGGGAGCTTCCGGATACTTCGTCTGGTCTTCACTGGGGACACTCTACGTCTGGCCGGCGGTGTTCCTGTACGGCGTGGTCATGTCGGTTCCTTCCTACTCGTTGAGCCACGAGACCGCGCACGGAACGGCGTTTCGGACGCGCTGGCTCAACGAAACGGTGTTCTGGGTCATGTCGCTGATCTACGGCGAGGAGCCGCTGCATCGGCGCTACACGCATACGAATCACCACACCTACACCTGGTATGTCGGGTTGGACAGCCAGATGCCCTTCGACACGCCGCTGGATTTCAAGGGTTGGCTCTACGACATCAGCGGGCTCTCCGTTCACAGGTTCCAGCTCCGGGTCCTGTGGCAACTCGGAAGCAGGCGTTACACGAAGTTGATGCGGGATGTGACGCCCCAGGCGGAGCTTCCGAAGATGACCCGCAACGCGCGCATCTTCTCCCTTGTGTACCTCGGCATCGCCGCCTCGATCGTGGCCGGCTACGCGGGCCTGCTCTGGTTCTACGTGCTGCCCCGGCTCATCGGCGGTCCGATCATGCTGATGTTCAACATCATCCAGCACGCGGAAATGCAGGAGGATTCGCCCTCGATCATCGACAGCACCCGGTCGTTTCGCACGAACCGGGTGGGACGGTTCCTCTATCTGAACATGAACAATCACGTGGAGCACCACCTGTACCCGCAGGTGCCGTTCTACGCCCTGCCCAAGCTTCACGAGGCGGTTGCCGACCAGACGCCGAAACCGGACCCGGGCTTCTGCCGCACCAACCTGGATCTCCTGTCGGTGGTCGTCCGGCGCTCGCTGGGGCGCAACACCAAGGGCGCATGGATCCGCCAGGCGCCGCACATGGTCACGGCGGGCGGCGGCTACTCGAAGATTGCAAAGGCGACCATGCAGTGAAGGGCAAGCGAATCTACACCTACGGCGGCAAGCCGGCCCGCCGCAATCTGACCGTCGCCGACATGATCGAGCTCAAGGGCAAGGTCCAGCTCTGCCAGACCAATCCTTCGACCGAGGAAGAGGCGGCAGCCTGCGCGGAGGTGGGAATCGACGTGCTGAACACCGCCGACGCGGACTATCCGGCCGTGCGCACCGGCGCGCCGGAGTTGTTCACCATCGCCGACCTGCCGATGACCGCCCACCACACGCCGCACGACATCCTGCGAGCGGCCGTGAAGGCCGGGGAAGCGGGCGCCGACGCGGTCTACACCCCGCGAGGCCTGCGCATGGTCGAGATGCTGGCCAGTGAAGGGCTGGCCGTCCAGGGCCATCTGGGGTTGGTGCCGAGACTCTCCACGCGGCGCGGCGGCCTGCGGATCATCGGCAAGACCGCGGAGGAAGCCATCGAGCTTGCCGAGGATTTCCGCCGGCTCGAGGACGCCGGTGCGTATGCGGCGGAGGTGGAGTGCGTGGCGGCCGAGGCGCTCGCCGCCATCGGCCCCCGCACGAAACTGGTGACGCACTCCCTCGGCGCGGGCTCCGCGGGGGATGTCATCTTCATGTTCCTCGTGGACATCTGCGGAGAATCGGAGCGGCCTCCCGGGCACGGCCGCGCCTTCGGCGACCTGCCGGCGATCCGGCGGCAGGTCGCCGACGAGCGCCGGCGCGCCCTGGCCGAATACCGGTCGGCGGTCATCAACGGCACCTATCCCGACGCCGAGACGACGGTGTCGATGCTGCCCAACGAGCACGAAAAGCTTGTCGAGGCGCTGGATGCGCGCCCGATCTTCAGTTCCTGAGAGGACGACCATGGCCGATTGGGTGCGCGCCTGCGCTTGTGACGACATCGACGACGAAGATCTCATCCGTTGGGATCACGGGGGGCGCGTCTACGCGATCTACAAGGCCGAGGACGGCTTCTACTGTACCGACGGTGTGTGCACCCACGCGGCGCAGCCGCTGGATGCGGGGCTTTTGACGGGCCACGTCATCGAGTGCCCCCTCCACCAGGGCCGCTTCGACATCCGATCGGGCAAGGTGGTGTCGCCGCCCCCGCGTGTCGGTCTCAACACCTATCCGGTGAAGACGGAGGATGGACAAGTCTACGTAAAGGTATAGGCGACCCTGCGGGAGGGCGCCTGCGAAGAGTTGTGCTGAAACCCATGTCGGGAGAAGGGAGAAAGAGCCATGTGGAAGTCACTTCGTAGATCGTTGTTGCACGGTCTGATGGGTGCGGCATTGGCGTTGGGGGTCGCGGCGATGCCGGCCGGCGCGGCGGAGAAGTTCATCTTCGCCCACGCCATGAACACCGATCACGTGTTCCATGCCATCTCGGAACGCTTCATGTCCGAGCTGGGCGACAAGAGCGGCGTCTCCATCGACTATCACCCGGGCGGCGACCTCGGAGACTGGACCTCGCTGTTCGAGCAATCCATGCAGGGCGTGGTTCCGATGACCCTCACCTGGGCATCCTCGGACTTCGACAAACGCCTGGACCTCATCTACCTCGGCTACATCGTGTCGAACTGGGAGGAGGCCAAGAAGCTCTACGGTCCGGGCGCGGGCATGCTCGGCGTCTACAACGACATGCTCAAGGACCTCGGGCTGCATGCCGTGGGCATTATCCCCACGGATTTCGGCTCGGTGGTGATCCGGAAGGGCGTGGGCAAGCTGCCGCTCAATTTTCCCAAGGAGCCGGGCGGCATGAAGATCCGCGTGCCGGGGCTGTCGATCGCCGTCGACCGCTTCAACAGCCTGGGTTTCGCCGCCGTACCGATTCCTCTGTCTGAAGTGCACACCGCGCTCCAGCTCGGAACGGTGGACGCCCGTTCGTTCTCCACCGCGGTCGAGACCTACACGTTGCGCGACGTCCTCGAGGCCAACATCCTTACCAACGATTACTTCGAGGTCGCCTTCTGGCTCGTGAACAAGAAGTGGTGGGACGGTCTGCCCAAGGACGTCCGCGCCAAGCTGAAGGCCGCGGCGGACAAGACCGTCGCGTGGTCCTGGGATGAAGCCAAGCGCAAGAGCGACGAGTTCCTTCAGAAGGCCCGCGACGCCGGCATCAACGTTGTCGAGTTGAGCGACAAACAGATGAGCGCCGCCAAGCAGATCGTCTACGACAAGGAATGGCCCGCCATGGAGAAGGTCGTCGGGAAGGACATCATGGACAAGATCAAGAAAGTCGCGGGCGTCAAGTAACGCACACGGCCTTCCCGGTGGAGCGTCCGGACGCCGCGGCCTCCGGATGCTCCACCGGACCGGAGACAGGGCCTTGGATCGACAATCCGAACAGAGACCCCGTCCGCCCGTGGGTTCGGCATCGTTCATCTACGATCCCGAGCTTTCGGTGCCGGAGCCGCCGCCGCATATGACCGCCATACCCGAAGGGGAATTGGCGGACAGGATGCGCTGGCTGGTTTCCGCCGAGGCGGTCTTCGAGCGGATTCTGTATGTCTTCGTGATCGTATTCGGCCTTTGCCTGACCGCCCTGATGTTTACCCAGGTCGTGCTCCGGTACGTCTTCGCCTCGCCCTTCGTGGGGATCGAGGAGCTGTCGCTTCTCTTTGGAGCCTGGTTCTACTTCCTGGGGCTCGCCTACGTGACACGCAACGGCGAGCACATCCACGGCGGCATCCTGACGATGGTGGTCACGAACCGGAACGCGGTGCGTGGCGTGCGCCTGCTCATGACCCTGCTCGGCATCGCGGCCTGCGCCATCTTCGGGTACTACGCGATCCGGTACGCCCTGTTCGAAATCCGGACAGGCAGGCTGAGTTCCTACATGCGCTGGCCCAAGGGGTGGTGGTCGGCCTCTCTCATATTCGGCTTCACGGGAACCCTGATCTATCTGGTGCTCCAGGCGGTCAACCAGTTCGTAGATCTGCGGACCCACCTCCGCAAGCCACCCGAGGAATAGCGGTGCTCATATTCCTGTGTTCCATCCTCCTCGTCGTCATTCTGCTTCTGGCGGAGATGCCGATTGCGTTCGCCTTCGGTATCGGTGCGTTGGTGTTCGGTATCCTGACGGGTTCGGACGTTTCCTTCCTCATCCCTTTCGGCTACCAGACGACCTCCAGCTTCGCCCTGCTTGCGCTGCCGATGTTCGTGATGGCCGGCGCCCTGATGGCCGAGGGCGGGATTTCCGATCGTCTGCTGAATTTCGTCAACGCGTTCGTCGGGAGGCTCAAGGGCGGGCTCGGCGCCGTGACCATCGTGACCTGCGCCTTGTTCGGGGCGGTTTCGGGTGCGTCGTCCGCCGCCATCGCCGCCATCGGCTCGATCATGATCCCCCGCATGATCAGGGAAGGGTACCCGGCCGGCCATGCCACCGGACTGGTTGCCTGTTCTTCCGTGCTGGCGCTGATGATCCCGCCGTCGATTCCGATGATCGTGTTCGCGGTGACCGGCGGAATATCGGTAGGCGCCGCGTTTCTCTCGACCGTGATTCCGGGCGCGATGCTCACGCTCATCTACATCGGCCTGAACTTCGTTTTGCTGAGGAACGTGGACACCATCGCCGTCGAGGAGCGGCTCCCGCTCCGCGTTGCGGTTCGAAGGATCGGGGAGACCGGCGCCGACGCGTTCTGGGCGCTCATGATGCCGGTCATCATCCTAGGAACCATCTATACGGGAATCGCCACTCCGACCGAGGCAGCCGCCATTGCCCTCGTCTACGCCATCATCGTCGGGTTCGTGTTCTATCGCGGACTGAACCTCCGCAACTTCGCGCGGACCATCGCGCGTGCCGCCATCACCACGGGATCCATCGTCGCGGTCCTGTTCTTCCTGTTCGTGATGAGCCGCGCCATGATTCTGCAGCAGGTGCCGAAGGAGGTGGCGACCGCGCTGGTCACGCTGACCGAGAACCGTGTCCTCCTGCTGCTGATCCTCAACGTCATCCTGCTGCTGATCGGGATGATCGTCGACGACAACTCCGGCGGCGTGCTGGCTGCCATCATCCTTCTGCCGGTAGCCAAGGAGATCGGCATCCATCCCGTTCATTTCGCGGCCATCGTCGGCACCAACCTCGGCCTCGGGAACGTGTCGCCGCCCTGCGCGCCGATGCTCTACATGGCGGCCGGGATCAGCAAGCTCACACTCGACAAGTACCTGGTGCCGACCATGAAGCTGCTGGTGTTCGGACACCTCCCGATGGTGCTGGTGGTCACCTTTTTTCCGGAAATCGGGCTTTTTCTGCCCCGATTGGTGCTGGGGATCGAGTGATCGCGGGCTTGTACCCGGATGAACACGCGCTTGCACGGCACAGGCCGTTCTGGTACCCGTGCTGCACGAGGCCTTGGACAAGATGACTGACGGGTCGTTTGCGCCCCTAGCAGACCGGAGCCGTCCCATGAGCGTGATCACCAAAGCGACTCTGGACATTCAGGCGGCCGACATCCTTCGGCAACGCATCATCGACGGGGAGTTGCAGGCCGGAGAACGCCTGACCGAAATCAAGCTGTCGGAGGAGTTCGATCTCTCGCGCGGAACGATCCGTGCGGCGCTGCGGTTGCTTCTCTCCGAAAAGTTGCTCATCCAGATGCCCTACAGAGGTTGGGAAGTAGCCGCCCTCACATCCGACGATGCGTATGAGCTTCAGACGCTACGTTCTCCGATGGATAGTCTGGCGGCGCGGCTCGCTGCGGAGCGGCTGACGCCTTCGGGCAGGAGATCCCTGTCGCATGCATTCCAGAGACTCGAGCGGGTCTGCGAGGCGAACGACCGGGGCGCCGCCGCGCGCAGCGACTTCGAGCTTCACAAGACCATCGTTGACATCTCCGGGCATCGCCGCCTGGCCGAGTTCTACGAGATCATCGCGGGCCACATCCAGCGCTACATCTTCTCTTCCGACGCGCTGTTGCGCTCCGATGCAGAACTCGTGGACCAGCACCGCCCGATCGTCGAAGCGATATTCGCAAAGGACGGCGAAAGGGCGGCCGGAGAGGCGTGCTTTCACAACGACAGCGAGGGCAAGCGGCTGGTCGAGTACCTGGCTTCGATTGAAGCAGCCGCCGGTTAGACGACCCATCCGTGCTTCGGCGACTCGTTCCCTACTATCCGTGAACATGCCGCCGACGCCGACTCCGGCGACGACGAGCATAAAGGCGACCTGTGTAGGCGGACAGAATAAATTGAGAATCACCTTGTGCCGCCGAAGGCCCCAAGAATCTTCTGCGACCCATCATCCAGGATTCCTGCCACTTCCTCATGATTCGGGCCGTAAAAGCCACCCGTCACCTTCCCACCTACATCCGTAAATCCCTTCTCCCCCACCCTGACGGCATATTCCAGGCTGGGTCTCCGCCATCCCGTCAAATGTGCCTGACCATCCACATCTCGCACTGTCTGGAGATTACTGAACTGCGTTGTGCCATCCAGAGTGTCAGCGGACAGGACGATCTCCGCGTTGCCGAACACAGGAGCGAACTCCGCCTTATCCGTAGCCAAGAGAGAACCACTCCACGTCAACGTCCCGGTGTGTACCTCGGCAAGATCCCTGTCGGAGGGAATCCCATAGATATCCGCTTCCACCTCAATCCGGTCGGTTATTCGATAGGGGCTGAAGGTCATCGTCCTAGACGCCCTAACGGCCCAGGCGGAATAGTCAGCCCAAGCGCCGTAGCTGTACAATTCGGGCTCATCAGGGTACGAGTCTTGCACGGTGTATCCGATGTCCTTCATGAAGGCAAAGTCCATTTCGTGCGGGATTTCAATGTCATTGCCGCAATAGGACATGATCATTTCGCAAGCACCGAGGTGACCGAAATCAAGCTCGCCGTTTAGCCTCTGGAAAGCCACTTGCCTGCCTCCATTGGCCGCTGTCAATGCCGGACCAGTCCAAACTCCCCTGTCATAGTCGACATAACGGGCAATCGTGTCCTCTCTATGCCGTGGATGCGCGTCCGGGCCGAAATCCAAATCTGTGGCAACATGTCCAATGGCGTGCCCCATCTCATGAGAAGCGATGTAGGCCAGCCAATCCGAACCTCTATTGATATCTATCGCCGCTATATTGATCCATCCGGTCCTGACCGTAAAGTTGTTCCCTTCAATCTGAGTGGTTCGGAGCCGGGCATTAGAATATCCCCAGACATAATCCCACGCAGGATTCTGGAAGTCAGAATCAATGTCGATGAGAATCCCGTCAACCTCACGAGGTGGAACTCTCCCATCAGGAGTCCTCATCACCCTTGTCACCACTTCATCTGTCGAGAGGTGCGGACCAAGTACATCCTTGAGCCTGTACGACCACGACTTCCCCGCTCTCTCCAGGGCTCCCTGCACATAGTCGGGTAACTGGTCGAAATATCCCGTAAAGTCGATGTCGATGGTATCTGTCGGGCCGGACATCCGTTGCCCGTACGTGATCCCATCCTTCGATCCCAGGACGCTGTATCCAGACGAATCAAAGCCCACGATCCGAGGATCATCACCATCTTCCTCAAGACCGAAATAGGACTTGATAGGTCCGGTTGGCTTCCACGTATCCCGAATATCCACCCCGGCAGTATTCCGAATGCCAGAAGATTCGGGCACATTGCCTCCACCTCCACCACCCCCGCATCCGTTCAGGACCGTCAATGCAACGAGAATGCAACAAACGGTGACAGCTAGCCCGGATATTTCATGAAAATAGGACCGCCGAACTCCAAAATGCGTTATGATTCGAGGTGATGAAAGAATCTGACGCGGGAGGACGGCGGTGACAGATAGTACCTCGAAGGGGATTGAATTTCCAGCGTGTCGCAAG
>JAJDTQ010000097.1 GCA_022827045.1 Candidatus Binatia bacterium | reverse complement strand
TGCCGACGACAAAAATTCCTGCGCAACTTATCGCAGGAATTTACGGGACACGACACTAGTGCTTATCCCTTCTCCTCCCGATCGAGCCCGGTCATCTCCAGCATGGGCCGGTCCGTCACCGAGAACAGGATCGCAGGCTCGGTGTCGGAAGCGTTGCGGAAATGGTGCCAGCGCCACGGCGGCAGCGTGAAGGCGTCGTTCACTTCCCATTCGAGCTCGATGGGCTCGTCGCGGTCGATGACGGTGACCCCCTGGCCCTGCACGGCGTGGTAATGGGTGGTGCCCGTGTGACGGTGCGCACGGGTGGTCTGGCCGGGCAGCAGCATCTGGATGTGGCAGGTCATGGTCAGGAACGTGTGTCCGCCGGTGACGGGGTTCTTGTATTCGAGCAGCACGCCGTCGTAGGGGTCGCCGCCGCCCGCGTCCGCCACCTCGTTCAGGGCTTCCAGGGTTTCGTCCCACTTGTAGTGGTAGGGTACGCCGGCGGCGCCCTCATAGCGTACTTCCGGCTCCCGGATGGGCCCGAAGAGTCGGCGCGATGCGCCTTCCTTTCGAGTCAGAGGCTGTTGGACGCCTTCCGACCACTCCTCGCGGAAGCGGTACGCGCCCAGGAAATTGACCACGCCGACGTCAAGGGCGTCGATCCAGATGATGGGCTCCTTGGAGTCGTTCACGTGGTCGTGCCACACCCAGTTGGGCTGGATCAGCAGGTCGCCCGGCCGCATGGTCATGGGCTCGCCGTTGGAGGTGGTGTACGCGCCGCCGCCCTGGACCACGAACCGGAGCGCCGTGTTGGTGTGCCGGTGGGCGGGAGCGGCCTCGCCCGGCATGACGATCTGGTAGCCCATGACGATGGTGCGGCTTTCGGTCTCGAGGCCGACGTTCCGGCGAAAAGCCTCGGGTCCGATGCTGATCACGTCGGCGGCCTGCATCAGCGCGGGATGGACCTCGTCCCAGCGCCAGAGCCTGGGCTCGACATTGTGATGCTCGCGCTGGCGCTGCCAATAGCCCACCAGCCCGAGGTCAGCGAACTTCGCGTGCAACTCGTCGCGTCTCTTTTGTTGATCCGTTGCCACCTTGGCCATGTTGTGTTCCTCCGCTCGGACGCCTGCCCTCGAGGTTCGATCCGGCCGTTTCAGGCGGCGGCCTCCTCCGGCAGTGGGTAGGCAAGGCACAGTTTGCGCCACCGCTGGGCGATGGCCTTCGCCTCCGCCCGGGTTTCGTCCGTGGTGACCCGGAAGGGCGGCCGGCCGGGACCCGCGTAGCAGTAGCCCGCCTCGTTGATGGCGATCTTGCCCTCCACCGGGTCGGTCTCGCTCGGGTCCCGCCCGCCGACCCGCGCCATGGCCATGCAGATCTCCTTGACCTCGTCCCACCGTCCGTCGCGTCCGGCCCGGTAGGCCCGGACCACCGGCGACGGTCCCATCCACGCGTTGATCGACCAGCATCCCGCCGCCCCCATCATCATGTAGGGATACATCTGGTTCTGGTTGGTCATGACGCTGATCCGGCCCCGGACGATGTCCATCAGTTGCATGAACTGCATGGGGGTCCGGTGACTGTCCTTCATGCCGACGATATTGGGGCTCGTGACGAGCTCCTTGAACGCCGACACCGGGATGTGGATGTGGTGGTTGCGCGGGTTGTGGTAGATGAAGATGCCCATCTCCGGGTGCGCGTCCGCGAGATCGAAGTAGAACTGCACCGCGTTGGCCACGCTCGACTTGAAGTAGAAGGGAACGCCCACCAGCACCGCGTCGGCGCCGGCCTTGGCCGCATGATCCATCTTCAGCATCACCTCCCGCGTGTGCAGGCTGGTACAGCCGATGACCACGGGAATGCGCTTGTCCACCGTGGCGACGGTGGCGTCCGCGAGGGTGGTGAATTCCTCCCAGAGCAGCGTGTGGCACTCGCCGAAGGTGCCGGTGGTCGTGATCACGCCGATGCCGTCGCGCACCGCCCGGTCCACGCTACGCTCGAGCTCCGGAACGTTGACCGTATTCGTCGCGCGTGTAGAGTTGGCGTCGTCCGTCGCGAACGCCGGCATCATGGCCATCACGCCTTGGATATCGCTGGCTTGGATCATGACTTCTCCCTTTCGTCGGGCAGGTGGGAATGCGGCCGAGCTACGGGCGTAACCCGCCCAGCTTGGCGGCGACACTATCAACTCCCTTTTGGGCTGTCAATACGAGCCGGCGGCCGCGTTGACAGGGTTTTTCGCACCGATGTATATGAGTTCAGGTTTCGGACCCCCAGGGACCTGTACACTCTCGCCGGGAGGACCTTCTTATGGCTTCGATGATTCCCAGACAGGCCGCCATCGCGGTGAACGATCTCGTGGACAACTGCGCCAACGTTCAGCCCGGCATGCAGGTGCTCATCCTTGCCGTGCACGACGGCAGCTACGGCGGCATCAACCTCGTGGACGAGGACGCGGTGGCGTGGGTGCAGGCGGCGGTGCAGCAGCGCGGCGCCGATGCCTATGTGCTCTGGACCGATACGCCCGTGCGTCCCACCGTGCTATGGGGGGACGGCGCCGACCCCGGGAAGGCCTGGCGCGTGCCCAAGGTGGTGCGCAACGCCATCCTCGGGGCGGACGTGCTCATCAGCTACGGCGTCGACTTCACCTACGAGGAAGAACTGCGGGAGATCCCGGAGATCCTGGAGGAGCGCGACATTCCCCTGGCGCGCAACATGGCCACCACGGCGTCCCTGCTCGCCAGCAACTGGGGGCTGACCCCGTACGAGTTGGTGGCGGAAATCCGCATCCAGACCGCGGCGTTGGTGACCCCCGGCGCCAAGTGGGTGATGGAGCATCCCAACGGGTCCTACATCGAGGGCATCGTGGAGAAGCCCCTCGGCGCGGAAGACTACGCCGACTACCGCACCGTGGGACTGTACCGCCCGTTTCCCGAAGGAGTCTTCCCCTCCATCCGCTCCCGCGACGCCGAGGGCATCGGCATCATCAACGAGATCGGCGTCATCTGGGGCCGGCACATCGGCGTGCCCTGTCCCTTCAAGGAGCCAGTGCGTGTGCACATCGAAGGCGGGTACATGCGCAAGTTCGAGGGTGGCGAGGAGGCGGAGACCTTCACCCGCTTCTACAAGTTCATGTCCAAGTACCTGGGGGAGGCCGCCTACGAGGTGCGCGGCTTCCACGGCGGCGTGCACCCGTCCGCCATCCTGGAGCCGCACCAGTGCCCGAACACGCCCTACCGGCACTTCGTCGAGCACCACCACTGGAGCAGCTTCCACTTCCACATGGGCAACAGCCGCACCACCAAGAGCTTCCCCTACCTGATGCACATCTCCGGCGAGATGCGCGGCGGCAGCCTCCGGGTAGGGGACAACTACGTCTACAAGGGCGGGCGCCTTACCGCGGCCGACCACCCGGCGGTGCGGGCGGTCGCCGAGAAATATCCCGACCGGCCGGGGCTGGAACCGGAGCTCTGGCTCCAGACCCCGCGGTGACGTTCTGCCGAGGCTGGATCGTTTAACTGGAAATCGACGCGGAGAATCGTTCATGGCGCGGCGCTATCGTTACATTTCGGCGGACAGCCACTTCGAGTCCCCTCCGGACATGTGGACGCACCGGGTGCCGGAGAAGTACCGCGACCGGGCTCCGCGGCGTATCAAGCTGTCCAACGGCATGGATGCCATCGTCGAGGAAGGCAAGCCCATCGAGTACAGCGGCACCAACCAGTTCGCCGGCAAGTCGCCCGAAGAGTTCAGTCCCGTCGCCCTCGATTTCGATAACGCCCGCGGCGCGGGCACGGGCGAGGAGCGGCTCAAGGAGCAGGACGCCGACGGCATCGATGCCGAAGTGCTCTACGCCACCGAGGCGCGCAACACTGCCATCCGTGACAAGGACGCGTTCCTGGCCATCGTGCGCGCGTTCAACGACTACTTTGTCGAGGAGTTTTGCGCGGCGGACCCGGACCGGCTCATCGGCGTGGCCGTGCTGCCCAACGTCGGGGTCGAAGAAGACATCGCCGAACTGAAACGTTGCGCCGAGTTGGGTTTCAAGACCGCGCGGCTGCACACCTACCCCAGCGGCAGGAACTACCCCACCCCCGAGGATGATCGCTTCTGGGCGGCGGCGCTGGACCTGGACATGCCGCTCACGATCCACACGTCGTTTCCACAGCGCACACGCGAGCGCGAGGTCTATCTGCTGAAGTATCCCAGGGAGCCACAGGGGGAGGAGCGGCCGCCGGACTTCCTCCAGCGCATCGCGCGCCACGGCATCTACCACTGCGGCGCCGTGGAGGCCGCCCAACTCATCCTGAACGGCGTCTTCGACCGGTTCCCGAAGCTGCGGATCTACTGGGCGGAGAACAATATCGGCTGGATCCCGTACTTCTACCAGCAGATGGACCAAGCCTACAGGGTCAGCGCCTCATGGGCCGAAAGGCTACTGGGGCTCAAGCGCCTTGACCGGCTTCCCAGCGAGTATCTCCGGGAGCACGCGCTCTGGGGTTTCTTCGACGACCCCATCGGGGTCGAGCTCCGTCACCACGTGGGCGTGGACAAGATCATGTGGTCCACGGACTTCCCCCACATCGTCACCCACTGGCCCCGTTCCCTGGAGGTCATGGAACAGCAACTCGCCAGCGTCCCCGACGACGAGCGGGAACTGATGCTGGCCGGCAACGCGGTGCGGTTCTTCCACCTCGACGCGGCGTGAAGCGCGCGTCATCCCTTCGCCATGTCCTCGACGTCGGCGATGGTGGTGCCGTCCATGCGGAATGCCCGGTGCGGGGCCCACTCCAGGACTTCCATGGTGCGGATGCCTCGGGCATGATGCGGGTCCTGGCCCGCGAGGTCCCTGGCTTCGCTCAGGCTTGAAGCCAGCATGACGTAGATCCCGTAGGCACGGTCCGACGTCGGCCCCGAGAAGAGCAGCCGTCCCGCGCGGTGCTGTTCCTCCAGCCAGTCCCGGTGATCATCGTAGTTGCGTTGCTTGAGTTCTTCCTTCTCCGGAAGGGAGTGAGAGAGCACGAGATACCACATGGTCGGGTCTCCTTTTCGGTAAGGGTCGACGCTTGAGCGCTGCACCGCGTAGTCTATGACCAATGGTCGTGGGATCGCAACGTTGCGGTGACCGACGGCTCTTTGCCGGCGGCGTTGACACCATTTTGCAGGCTGATGTAGGTGAGTAACGGATCAATCCGGGAGGCTGATACCATGCGCAAGTTTCTCAGGTGCGGGCATCTGTTCGACGGTCTCAGCGAAGATCTGAAGTCCGATCAGACCGTCGTCGTGGAGGACGGCGCGATCGCCTACGTCGGACCCGCGGCGGAAGCGCCGCAGCCGCGCGACGGGGACCTAGTCACGGACCACTCCGGAGCCTGGGTACTGCCCGGGCTGATCGATATCCACGTTCACCTGAGTTATGGCAACGCACAGGCCAATGAAGACGTGGACATGTTCGCGCCGGCCGAGTACCGTGCCTTGCGGGGCATGCACGCCGCCCGAAAGGTCCTCAATGCCGGTTACACGTCCCTGGCCGATCCCGCCTCGACCTACCGGGTGGCCGCGGCCGTGCGCGACGCCATCCACGCAGGGATGTTCCAGGGCCCCCGGATCACATGCGCCGGACGCCAGGTGACGGCGCGGCAGGGGCTGGGCGACTGGTACCCTACCTGGATCGGCGTCCCCGAGAGCTCCGTCGGGGTGCTGGTGCGCAGCCTTGACGAGGCCGTCGAGGAGATTCGCTCTCAAGTGAAGGATCGCATGGACATCATCAAGTTCGCGGTCGACGGGCTGCAGCGCAACCGCGCCGGCGAGCTCATGTCCGGTTTCAATCAGGCGGAGTTGAGCGCGATGGTAGATGAGTGCCACCGGCTCGGGGTCAAGACCATCGCCCACGCGCGCGGGCGCGAAGCGGTGCTCTACTCGGCCCGGGCCGGCGTCGACGTCGTCTTCCACGCCTTCGAGATGGATGACGAAGGCCTGGAGGAAGTCGTGCGGCACGGCTGCGTCATCTCGCCCGCCCTGACATTTCTGGTCAACACCGTCGAGTTCACCCGACCGGGCGACCCCTGCTACCAGTGGCGCCCCAACATGAACCGCAAGGACGTCGAGACCGCCGCGCGGATGCTGGTGAAGGCCAGGGAGGCGGGCGTACCCTTCATGGTGGGAACCGACAGCGGCTTCGCGGTCACGCCATACGGCGAGTGGCACGCGCGCGAGCTGGAGATCATGGTGGAGCACCTGGGCTTCACCCCGGCGCAGGCCCTCCGGGCCACCACCAGCGGCAATTCGGAGCTGCTGCGGGAAGGGGATTCAGTCGGCCGCATCGCCGTAGGCGCGCTTGCCGACCTCACCGTGGTCGCCGAGGACCCGCTCGAGAACATCTCGTGTCTCCTGCGTCCGGAGAACATCACGCACGTCTATCTTGGCGGGGAGCCCGTCGACCTCGCTCCGATCCCGGAAGCCAAGCCGTACAGTTGGGAGCAGTCGTTCCGCCAGTGGGGCGACGTTTACACACGCGAGCGGGTGGCGGAGTTGGGGCGCTGACGCCGATAGGCTGTTGGCGCGAAAACGGGTGTCCATGGGTTGCGGGCGGCGCTAGCCGGAACGCAGCGTGTAGCTGATCGGCAGCCGTTCCGCGCCATAATACTCTCCCAGGAACTCTGCCTGACTCTCGTATCGTCTGTTCGGGATCAGACGTCCCTGGAACGACACCGGCAACGGATCCACATCGAAAGGGTAGGGTGTGACCACGGCGTTGCGCTCGTCCCGGATGTCGAAGGTGAGCAGGGCATCTTCAACGCCGGGCTCCACGGGCGCCGTGATGCCGCTCAGCGTGGGGCTCGGACCGTTCTTGCGGTGGGTCGAGTTGAATGGGTAGCGATTGCAGATGAACTGCCCCATCTGGTCGTAGATCTCCATGAGCTTGAAGTTGGTCCAAAACTGCTTGTCAGATATGCAGTCGTGGTACTCCGGCGACTCCTCCAGTCTCTCCATCAGCCTCGCGCGGTACGCCTCCTGCTCCCGCAGGAAGTCGCGGACCTCGGGATGGACCGTATAGTCCGGCATGTAGGAGAGCAGCCCTTTCCCTTGGCTCAGCAACGCCTCCGCGTGCAGCGAGACGATATATCCCGCGTAGGCGTCCTGCTCCGCCAGGCGGGTGATGCCGTTCCGGTAGAATGTCAGCCAGACCCCCATTCCCAGGTGCCTGATGCTGCCGATGTAGTCCGACGGCAGGCCCTCGTCGTTGAGCTGCGGCTTGATCTCCCAGTCCCACCAGCCGGTATCGTGCTCCTGGGCCGCCAGCACCATGGCTGCGTAGGGTGCGGGCCGCGCGAACTCGTTATTTCCCCAATGGGCCGCCAGCCACCCGGTGACCCGGGAGTGGTCCACCTGAAGGATCAGCAACAGGCGCTCGCCGTCATACGGACAAACCATCATGGTCGGATCTCCTTCGCGACAAGAGAGAGGATCGCGTCCCTTCTATCACAAATCCGCCTTGCGGATCTCCCGCTTGAAGGTCATGAGCCCCAGGGTGGAGACGGCGCAGGCCGCGGCGGCGGCGATCAGGGTTAGAGGGGCGCCGAGAAGCGCGGCGACGAAGCCCGACTGTGCCTCTCCCAGGCTGGTGCCGCCAACGCCCATCATCCGCTGGAAGCTCAGCACCCGCCCTCTCAGCCTGTCGGGAGTCATGGCCTGGACGATGGCGTTGCAAATCACCATCTGCACGGCTTCGAAGAAGCCCAGCAGGAAAACCGCGGCCATCGCCAGTAGGAACCACTCCGACAGCGCCAGCATCGCGAGAAAAACGGAGTAGACGAAGAGCCCGAACGCCATCCAAAGCCCCTTGTACCGGAGGTCGCCCAGGGACATGATCACGGCGACGCCGAGGATGGCGCCGGCGGCGGACGCCGATAGCAGCAGGCCGAAGCCTTGGGCGCCGGCGCCGAGGGCGGCTACGAAAATCGGCAGCAACGCCCGGTGGCTCCCCAGGTAGACGGTGATGAGCTCCATGGCGAGAGAGACCCACACCACGGCCTCCCGCCGAACGAACGCGAAGCCCTCCATCAGGCTGCGGAAGGGAGACTCGCGGACGCCGGACACGTCGGACACGTAGTGGATCGCCGTCACCAGGAAGGCCGCCGAAAAGTAGACGCAGGCGTTGAAGGCATAGGATGGACCGGAGCCGAGTAAGAAGATGAGAAAGCCGGCCAAGGGCGGCGCCGTGAGCTGCGACATTTTCCGGCTCATGGCCGTGAACGACAGGGCGTTGAGGAGCATCTCCCGCGGCACGAGCCCGGGCGCCATCGCGTTGCGGGCGGGCGCGCCAAGGGCGTTCAGCGACGCGTTCATGAACGCCGAGACATAGATGTGCCAGACCTCCAACAGGCCCGCGAGTGCGAGGAATGCCAGCCCGGCGTTCACGACGCCGTTGCCGGTCTGCACCAGGATCACGAACCGGCGGCGGTCGATGCGGTCGGCGAGGACGCCGCCAAAGGGCGAGAGGACGAAGACCGGAATCCCGCGCACCAGTCCCGTGAGGCCCAGGTGGAAGGCGGAGCCCGTCAGTTGGTAGACGAGCCACAGCTCCACGGTCCGCTGGATGTAGAAACCGAAGGACGTGGCCAGGATGGCCAGACACAGCAGGCGGAAGTCGCGATGGACCAGTGCGCCGAGGGATGGCTTCAGTCTCGTGATCCTCCGGTTTCGCTGCTTCGTTTCGATGGTGAGGGTTGCCGGGGCGGTCCGTGGACCGCCCCGGCGTGCACAGGGAGGTTATGCCGCGGTGCGGCCGTTCTCGGCTTCCACCAGCGGACGGTAGCGCTCGTTCATCTCCTGCCAGTGGGCGGCGCGCTTCTTGGCGCGGTCGATCTGGTTGTCCGGGAAGTTGAGGAACGGCACCCGGGTGGGTCCCACCTTGCAGTAGTCCGCGTACTCGGCGGGCCGCTTGAAGCCCTCGCCCGGCACGGGTTTGCCCTGGCTGGCGACGTTGATGTCGGCGATGACCTCGGCGGCCTTGTCGTTCTCGCCGCGCCTGACCAGATTCCGCAGGTGCAGGATCGGCCACGGTCCCATCCACACCTCGGTGGACCAGCAGCCGGCCGCGCCCATGCCGTAGTAGGGGTAGAACTGCGTCTGGTTCACGAAGACGCTGATGCGGCCCTGGGTGATGCGCTGCAGGTTCATGAACGCGGTGGTGGTCCGGTGGCTGTCCTTCATGCCGACGATGCTGGGCTTCTTCACCAGCTCCTTGAACGCCCCCACCGGCAGCGTGAACTTGTGGTTGCCCGGGTTGTGGTAGATCAGGATGTTGAGCGTCGGGAACAGGTCGGCGATGTCGTGGTAGAACCGGATGGCGTCGTCCACAGGCAGCGTCTCATAATAGGGCACGCCCAGGAGCACGCCGTCCGCGGCCGTCTCTTTGACGAAGTTCATCTTCTGCACGACTTCCCGTGGGTTCGGGCTGGTGACGCCGATGAACAGTGGTACCCGCTTCTTGACCGTGTCCACGGCGGCGGTGGTGATGGTCTGGAACTCCTCCCACAGCAGGTTGTAACACTCGCCGTAGGTCCCGGTGGTGGATATGACGTCGATGCCGTCCTTGATGATCCGGTCCACGCCCTCGGCCAGGTTGTCCACGGCGACGGTCTGGGTCGCGTTGATGTCGGTTGCGTCGTCGGTGGCGAAGGCGGGCATCATGCCCATGACTCCGCCCACGTCCTTTGCGGTCAACATGGGTCACCTCCTCGACTGAAGCTGGTTGTGTCCAAACTCTGTATACCCCCAACGATGCGTCGGCTTCAAACCCTCGGAGCCGTGGCCTCGATGCCGTAGAGCCCGGCGGCGGTGCTCCACAGGATCTTTTCCCGCGCGCCGTCGGCGACGCCCTTGAAGCAGCGCTCCACGGTCTCACGGGTGCGCGGCCAGGTGGAGGTGGTCAGGGGCAGGTTGGTCGACCACAGGATGTGGTCTTCCCCGAGGTAGCCCACGAACGGCGCGACCTCGTCGAACCACGCCGTCAGGTAGCACTGGCGCTGAAACATTTCCGAGGGCTTGAGGTCATAGCCTTCGCGCGCCAAGCCGTCGTGCTCGAACTGGTGGTCGGCCCATTCCAGGTACAGCATCGCCCAGCTCAGGGCGCTCTCCGCGAACACCAGCCGCAGGCGCGGATGGCGCAGCAGCACCCGTGAGAAGGACAACAGCGATAGCACGTAGACGCTGGACATGGGCCGCGTCACCGCGTCCACGGCCTCGGACAGGGCCGGGGCGAGGCCGGAGAAGGCCGGGTACAACAGCTCCGTCGACGCCCCGGCGTGCAGCGCCACCGGCACTCCCATTTCCTCGCACGCGCTCCACACGGGATCGTACTCCGGGTCGCTCACGTGGGGCACGTCCCGCAGGTGCATGGGTAGCGCCGGAAAGGCGATGCCCCGGTGCCCCTTGGCCACGGCCCGCCGCATCTCCGCGGCCACGGCCTCCGGCGGCCAGATGGGTACGATGCACTGGGGGATGAAACGCGGGCTGGCGGAAGCCCATTCCTCCAGCAGCCAGTCGTTGTAGGCCCGGATGCATGCGATCTCCAACTCCGGGTCGTCGAGCCGTCCGAAGGCTTCTCCAGCCATGCCGGCGACCGTGGGAAAGAGCACGGAAAAGGCGATGCCGGCGGCGTCCATGGCCTTGAGCCGTTCCGCTGGCGACCAGGCGGCGGCGGGCACTTCCTCCCAGCAGCGGGGCTCGCGGTTGCGGTCGGGCATGAGCGCCCCGGCCGACGCCACCTTGCCGTCCAGGAACGGCCGGCCGTCCACCACCCAGCGCTCGGCGCCGTCAGCGTCGCGCTCCAGATGCGGGATGCGGTCGCCGAACCGGCTCCGGGAGAGCCGGCTGGTCCACAGGTCGGGCGGCTCCTGGACGTGGTCGTCGACGCTGACGAAATCGCGCCCCGGGCTCATGGGCGCGCTTCCACGGGCTCCCTGCCGCGTTCCGCCACGCGTACCACCGCGTCCATGCGGTAGACGCGCACGGCGTTCTCGTAGAGCAGCTTCCGGCGGTCTCCGGCGGAGACGCCCTGGAGCACGTCTTCCACCGCTTCCCAGGAACGTGGGTAGAAGGCGGTCACGTGGGGGAAGTCCGATTCCCACATGAGGTTGTCGATGCCGATGTCGTGGCGCAGCTTGATGCCTTCGTTCTCGAACCAGAAGTTGGTGAACATCTGCCGCCGCACCGCCTCGCTCGGACGCGTGCTCAACCCCTCGGTCCAGAGGTGGCGCGTTTCCCACTCGTGGTCGCAGGCGGCCAGCACGTAGTTGAGGCCGCCGATGCCCGCCTCGGCGAATACGAACTTGAGGCGCGGGAAGCGTTCGGTGATGCCGCTGAAGACCAGGTGCGGAATGATCTGCGCCGGCGTCGTCGCGGAGGTGGCGGTCATGGCCGAGTGCCCCTGCCGCGGGGAGTAGCCGCTCCAGAAGCGGGTGGACCGGCCCGCCGAGAGTCCGCACGAGCCGTGGAAGTGCACCGGCACGTCCAGGCTCTGGCACGCGTCCCACATCGGGTCCCAGTAGGGATCGGTGAGGTGGGGTAGCTCGCCCGGGGTCTCGCCCTGCAGGTTGATGCCCCGGTGCCCGGCCTCGGTGGCGCGCTCGATCTCGCCCCGGATGGTCGCCGGGCCGCTCAGGTACGGGATGATGCTTACCGGGAAGTAGCGGTCGCTGACCCGGGTCCATTCAGCCAGGGAGTCGTTGTAGGCGCGCACCACGTCCAGCTCGAACTCCGGGTCGCCGCACTCGTAGAAGGTCCCGCCCGGGGGATTGGGGAACAGCACTTCTGCATCGATGCCGTCGGCGTCCAATGCCTTGAGCCGCTCCGCCGGGTCGTACCCCAGCGCCGGCACCTCCTCCCAGTGCTGCGGGTAGGTAGGGAAGGGGTCGCCCATGAGCGCCGGGCAGTTGCCCACGTTGTCGCCTCGGGGCTTGCCGTAGACGCACCAGCGGTCCACCTTCCGGCCGTCCTCCTCCACCTGCTTCACCTGTGGGATGCGCTCGCCCCACTTGGCCGCGGACATGCGCGAGGTGAAGGCGTCCCGGTCGAAGCCGCAGTGGGAATCCGCACTGATCAATCCGAACTTGATCTCCATGTCTCGCTCCGAATCTACTCCATGGCGCCCGAACGAAGAGGCTCGGCTCGGCAGGCGCCGGCGGGTCGGAAACCCGCCCCTACTTCAACTTGCCGACGTACTTGCGCTCGATGACGTGCTTGAGCTGCTTGGTGGTCTCTGCGTTGAGGTCCAGAAACGGCTTCAGCGTCTTCTTGAGCTCGTCCGGACCCGTCCACTGCACCACAAGCTTCATCTTGGCGGCCTCCTTCTGCGCCTTTTCCAGCTCCGTGATTTTCTTGAGCGCGGCGCTCAGGTATTGCTGCCTGGCTTCGGGTACGCCGGGCGAAGTGACCACCGTGCCGAAGATGTCGGAGAACGAGAGCGCGTAGCTGCGCCACAGCTCCTTGGCGCCGAGCTCCTCCAGCGACGGCACGTCGGGCGCGCGCTTGTCCTTGACGAAGGCAAACGCGATGTTGACCCTGTCCTTGAACCTCAAGCCCGTGGAAATGGACGCGGTGGTGGCGTCCAGCTCTCCGCGCGCGATCGCCGCCATGCGTTCCGAGGAGCCGCCGTATCCCGGCACGATGGTGATGGGCAGATCGAACATCTCGGCGATCATTCCCTCGTTGAAGGGAGAGGAGGCGCCGATGCGGATGCGCTTGAGCTTGCGCAGCCCCTCGATGTCCGTCGGCAGGTCCTTGCGCACCAGCACAGCCGTGTTGGTGCGGATGACCCGCCCGAGGTAGCCGAACTTGTCGTAATCGTACTTCACTCCCTTGCGGCCGAACATGTCGAAGGCCACCAGCTTGGTGTGCGCGGTGAGCAGCGACAGGCCGTCCGGCGGGAGCCGGAACAGCCGGTTGTAGCCGGCGACACCGCCGCCGCCCGGCAGGTTCCGCACGATAGCCCTGGCGCCGGTGACCGCGGGCAGGTGCCGCGCCATCCAGCGGGCGCGGATGTCGAAGGTGCCGCCGGGCGAGTACTGCACCAGCATCGTCATGCGCTTGCCCTTGTAGAAGTCCGCGGCGTTGTCCGCCGCGCTCACCGAGGCGGCGAAGAGCGCGACGCAGGCCAAAGCCAGCCATGTCCAGGTCGTTCTTGTTTTCATGGGAACCCTCCGGGTTGGTAAGGTCATCGGTTCAACGAGTGTCACATCCGGTTCCTTCCTATAAGCGCGTCGCAAAGAGGATGTCAACGAAGGGCTCAGCACGAAGGACGCTATCTCATATCGCCCGTCGCCCCATGATATGGCCGAGCAGGTTGTCCGGCCATGCCACGTGAAGGATGGCGTCGAACACGCCGAGTACCAGCCCCGTCAGGAGCCCCGTCAGGATCAGCGTCACGATCCATCCCGCGCGGCTGAAACGCCTGAAATAGAACACCATGAACAGAGGAACCGACAGCTTGAACCCAATGAGCAGGATGCCCGCCAGGAAGCCCAGGGCACACAGGTAGAAGGTCCCCGCCCTTTGCACCACCAGGTGCGTGGGCACGGAGCGGTCCACCTCGATGTCACGGATGCGTTCACGGGGCTCGCCGTCCTCGTGGCCCTTGAAAAACACGTCCCTGGTGAGCTGCGCGGCGGCCACCACCAGCACCGGGATAGCGATGGTCAGCGGAAACAGCCCGGTGGCGAAGGGCCAATGCCAGGCCGTGACCACGGCGCCGGCCAGAAGCACCACGAAGAACGCGTCGAACAGCAGCGAGACGGCCTTTTGCATCGGTCAGGGGTTGGTGACGGGAGCCGTCCGGTCACGGAATTGCCGGATCGCCGGCGCCGCCAGCGCGGCCACGATCAGGAGCGCCAGCACGATCACCCACGGGCGCGACATCCAGGCCCAGCCGTAGGTCAGGATCGAGATATAGAGGTACTTCTCCACGGTGGAGCCGAGCACGAAGCCGATGATGAGGGGCGGGCGCGGCCAGCCCTGCCGTTTCATGGTCCAGCCCAGCAGTCCGAAGAAGAGGAACAGGATGATGTCGGCGATGTGGCGCCGAGCCATGAACGCGCCCAGGAACATGATCACCAGCAGCACCGGCGCCAGGAGCTGGGCGCGAATGGTGGCGATGCGCGCCAGGTGGTCGGTGAAAAGGAAGCAGGTGCCGGTGCCGATGATGTTGGCCAGGGCCAGGCTCCAGGCGATGGTGAAGATCACGTCGAGGTTCTGGTTGAGCATCTCGGGGCCGGGGGTCAGCCCCTGGATCTCCATGGCGCCCAGGAACAGCGCCATGCTGGTGCTGCCGGGGATGCCGAAGGCCAGGGTGGGGATGAGGCCGCCGCCGTCCTTGGCGTTGTTGGCGCTCTCCGGCGCGATGACGCCGCGCACGTCGCCCTTGCCGAAGTTGTCGGCGTTCTTCTCGGTGTGCAGGGCGTGGCCGTAGGCGAACCAGTCCACCACCAGGGTGCCCAAGCCCGGAATGATGCCGATCCACACCCCCAGGGTGGCGGAGCGGGTCACCAGCCACCAGTGCCGGAAGGCGTCCCGGACGCCTTCCCAGCGGCCCTTGAGCCGGCCCAGGGCGCCGGAGTCGATGCTCTTGCCGGAGACCAGGAGGTCGGTGATCTCGGCCAGGCCGAACAGGCCCAGGGAGATGGGCACCACGTGGAAGCCGTCCCACAGGTAGACCTGGTCGAAGGTCCAACGCTCCACGCTCAGGATGGGATCGGTCCCCACGGTGGCGAGCAGGAGCCCGGACCCGCCGGCGATGACGCCTTTCATCAGCGCCGAGCCGCTGAGGCTGGCCACCATGCACACGCCCAGCACGGCCATCATGAAGAACTCGGGCGAGCCGAAGGTGAGCACCAGCGGGCTGAGAATCGGGATCGACAGGGTCAGCACCAGCGCGCCGAAGATGCCGCCCATGGCGGACACGGTGAAGGCGGCGCCGAAGGCGCGGCCGGCCTCGCCGCGCTTGGCCATGGCGTGGCCGTCGATGATGGTGGCCTGGGAGCCCACGGTGCCGGGGACGGCGAAGAGCACCGAGGGGATGGTGTCGGAAGTGGTGGTCACCGCCAGCATGCCGATGATGAAGGCGAAGGCGGAGACGGCGTCCATGTCGAAGGTGAAAGGAAGCAGCAGCGCCAGCCCGGTGACGCCGCCGATGCCGGGGATGACCCCGAGCATGAGGCCGAGGAAGGTCCCGGCGAACAACATGAAGAGGTGCACCGGGTCCAGGATCTGGATGCTGGCCTGGCCTATGGCGTCAAGCATGGCGGCTGCGACCAGCGATTTGTCAGGAGGCGTCCTCCTCGCTGTAGAGGTTCAGGCTTTCCAGCACCGGGCGGTCGGTTACCGAGAACAGGATCGCAGGCTCGGTTCGGGATTCGTTCCGGAAGTGGTGCCAGTGCCACGACGGGATCACGAAGCAGTCCTGCTCGGTCCAGGCCATGGGGTTGCCGTTGCTGTTGTCCCTGCCCGCCACGGTTGTGCCGGCGCCCTGCATGACGTGGTAGATGGTGCTGCTGGTGTGGCGGTGGGGGCGGGTTGACTCGCCCGGACGGAGCCATTGCACGCGGCAGTCGATGGTGGGCATGGTGGGGCCGCCGGTGACCGGGTTGGCGTACTGCAGGAGGACGCCGTCATGGGGGTCGCCGTCGGCGGTTTCCGCCAGTTGCTCCAGCACGGGCAGCGTGTCGCGCCACTTGTAGGTGTAGGGGAGGGCGCGGGTGCCGGGGCTCTCGGTGAGGGGCCGCACGGCTCCGAGGCGGTGGCGGCTGTAGCCTTCGGACTTGGTGACGGGCTGGGCGGGTCCCTCGCCGTAGTTTTCGTGGAAGTTGGCATCTAGCTGGTTCATGAGGTGCACGTCGAGGACGTCCAGCCACACGATGTTGCTCTCGCCCTGGTTGTAGTGGTCGTGCCAGGTCCAGCTCGGCGTCAGCACCAGGTCGCCAGGCTCCATGTGCATTTCCTCGCCTTCCACCGTGGTGTAGCCGGTGCCGTCGCCTTCGACCACGAAGCGCAGGGCCGCGGCGGTGTGGCGGTGGCACTCGGCCCGCTCGCCGGGCTTCACGAGCTGGATGGACATTTGGATCGTGCGGGTGGTGGACTTGAAGGCGGTGAGGCCGGGGTTCACGAGTTGCACGGTGCGGCGCTTGGCGGCCTCGTCGATGTGCCCCAGCTTCACGACCTCGCCGGACTCCATCAGGCAGGAATAGATCACCGGCCAGCGCCAGAGGTGCGGCCGCAGCTCGGCCATGGGCTGGCGCGGCTGCCAGTGTCCGGCCAGGGAATTCTCCGCCATGATGCGGTGCAGCTCCTCGAGCCGCGGATCGTCGGTGTTGACGGCTTCACTCATGTTCGTCTCCTTGTGGCTACACGCCTTCCAGCGCCGCGGCCTCCGGATGAAAGAAATCCTCGTAATCGAGCTTCTCCGGCGTCAGGCCGAACTGGTGCGCGAACGTCATCATGGCTTCCAGCGAGCGTACGTTGTCGGTGATGTTGTAGGACCAGTAGTTCTCACCCATGACCGCCCGCTGCTCGTCGATGGCGGCCGCCACCCATGAAGTGATGAGAATCTCGGGATCGGAGCCGTACAGGCGGTCGAAGGCTACGTCGCGGGCCTGGCGGTACGCCTTCAGAAGCGCCACCGGCGCTTCCGGATGCTTGTCCACGAAATCCTGCTTCAGGGTCACCATGTGACTGATGGGGAAGATGCCGGTGGCCTTGTAGTAGTTGAGCTCTTCGGTCTTGTAGTCGCGGAACAGGCGCCGCACCCGCGGGTCGCGGCGGCTGACGGACGGCAGCACGTTAGGCTCGATGACCGCGTCGACTTCCCCCGCGAGCAGCAGTTCGTCCAGGGGCTCGCCGGGCTGCGGGCCCTTGATATGGGGAAGCGGCTCCACCTCGATGTCGTCACCCCAGCTCTCGGCCTCCGGCCCGGGCATGCACCAGCGGATGCGTGCGAGGTCCACGCCGTAGTGGCTCTGGAGTGCGCCCCGGGCCCATACGCCGGCGGTGCTGCTCACGAAGACGCGCTTCCCTTCCAGGTCCTTCGGGGTCTCGATGCCGGACGCGTTGTTCACGAAGATGTAGGCCAGCCGGAACTTTCGATTGGGGTAGGCCGGGATCGAGACGTAGGGGTGATCGCCCTTGCCCTTGGTGCGCATGAGGCCGCCGAAGCTCGCGTCCCAGGCATCGATGGTCTCGGGGCCGTGAAAATCGCTCATTTCGAGATCGAAGCCCTCCACCTGGACCGTGCCGTCGAGCAGGGGCCGGTTGGTATCGACCTCGGGTTCCCTGAAACCGAGCCGAAGTTTGGGGTTCGCCATGCGGTGGTCTCCCTTCGGTGTCGCGGGGGTCTTCTACCCGTCCTGGCGGTCCGCGGTCGCGGTCTCCTTCATGTAGAAGCCGAGCTTTGTCTGCGCGGGCCAGTCGTCGATGGAGAACAGGATCGACTCGCCCTCATGACCGTTCTCGTGATGGTGCCACATCCACGCGGGCACCGCGAAGATGTCCCCTTGCCGCCACTCGAGCCGCTCGCCTTCGATGACCACGGCGCCGGCGCCCTCGAACGCGTGGTAGAAGGTGTTGCTGTTGTGTCGGTGGCTCAGGGTGGTCTGCCCGGCGCGCAGGAGCTGCGCGTGCCAGGCGATGGTGGGGAGCGTGGAGCCGCCGTCCACCGGGCTCGCCAGCATCAGGTGCGCGCCCTCGCACGGGTCCTCCTCGCCGGCCTCCTGGAGCGCCCGCAGCCCGGCCAGGGTCTCGGCCCACGGATAGCGCATGGGCGGCAGCGGAAAGGGGCGGCCTCCGGTCACCGGCCGCGCGAGGCCGCGGGTGCGCACGCCGTAGCCGTCGGGCTTGCGGATTTCCTGGTACGGCAGGTCGTCCGGGAGCCTCTCATTCAGGTTCACCCCGCCGTTGTGGCCGTTGTCGTAGCCGTCCACGTACAGCGCCGGCGCCGTCCCCTGGTTCCAGTGGTCGTGGTAGGTCCAGGACGGGCTGATGATGACGTCCCCCCGTTCCATGGGGAAGGCCTCGAACTCGCACACGAACGCGGCTTCCCGGGGCGCCTGGCACACCAGCCGCGTCTCGTTCCGCAGGTTTCGGTGCCCCTGGGTGCGCTCGCCGGGCATGAGGATCTGCACGTTCATCCAGATGGGGAAGCGGGTGGCCTCGATGCCGGTGACCGAGCGCATGCCGGTCATGCCGCCGGGCCCGACGCTGACGATCTCGCCCGAGCGCATGAGCCCGTTGTAGATGCCGTCCCAGCGCCAGTGGGCGCCGGCGGGCCCGGTGCGCGGCGGCGCCATGCCCTCGCGCCGCAGCCCAGCCCCCACCAGGTGGTGGGCCGCCAGGTACTTCTCGAGGTCCTCATGGGTGTTGCCGACGTCGTTCACGGCAAGTCCTCCGTCGCCGCCCCGTCCGGAAACGTCATTCCGGCGAAAGCCGGACTCCAGGAGGGGAGCGGTGCCCGATTCATGCGTCCAACCCGAAGTACTCTACGCAGTTGTCCACGAGCATGGCCCGCTTCTCGTGGGCGGGCACACCTTCGAAGTCCCGCTCCATGATCGGGATGGAGTTGGGGTACTCGCTGGCCGCGTGGGCGAAGTCTGTGCCCCACATGAGCTTGTCGTAGCCGATGCACTCGCGCCGCCTGATGCCGATGGGGTCGTGCAGGAATCCCCAGTAGTTGTTCTCCCTCAGGTACTCGCTGGGCTTCCTGTCCAGGTAATGGAGTCCCCAGAACTCGTGGATCATGGGCATGTAGCGCTCGTAGTGGTCGTCGAGCTGCCACAGGCCGTACTCGAACCATCCGATCATGGTCTCGGCCCAGTACATCTTGAGCGTCGGGAAGCGGTCCCACACGCCGGCGAAGGCCATCTGCACGGCGCCTACCATTGCGTCGTTGGTGAAGCGAAAGAAGTAGTTCATGGGCTCCTTGACGTGTACGTCGGGACCGGGCCTGCGGTCGTACGGGAACGCGGGCTCGCCGCCCTTGCCGGAGCCCATGTTGCCGGTGTTGTGGTTGGTGAGGGCGACGCCCAGGTCCAGGGCCGCGGCCCAGAATCGGTCGTCCTCGGCCGTGGGGTAGCCGCGGCCGGCGGGGAACTTGTCGAGCTTGACGCCCTTCAGGCCGAGCTTGGCGCAATGCTCCAGCTCCCGCACCGCGTCGTCGACGCCGCTGACGGGGATGACGCCGATGGGGATGATGCGGTCCGGCGCCGGCGCCATGTACTCCTCGGCCAGGAATTCGTTGTAGGCGCGCACCAGCTCGCAATAGAGCTCGCGGTCCTTTGCCTGCTCCAGCACGAACGAGATCTGCGAGAACACCACCTCGGCGTCGATGCCGTCCCGGTCCTGTTCCTCAAGCCGCTGCTCGGGCGGACCGGTGCCGGCGCAGGTCTCGAAGGTGGGCACCTGCTTGGCCATGTCCTCCTTGTTCACCCGCACGCTCCGGGTCACGCCGATGGTGTTGGGCTCGCCCCCGTCCACCACCACCGCGTCCGACCCGTTGGGCATCTTGACCCGCCTGGGCGCGCGCTCGCGCATGGACGCGGCCACCCGGCCGCGCCAGATGTCGGGGTTCAGGTCGATATGGCCGTCGGCCGATATGACGTTGTATTCACGTCCCATGGCAGGCTCCTTCCAGTGGCCGGTGCCACGCACCAGGATGGGCAGGGTTCCCGGTCGTCGGCACTGTCTCCGGTAGGGGCGACCGGCGGTCGCCCTGCCGGCCAAAGCACCGGCTCCTGACCGGACAATTATCCAATGGCCCGCGTTCATGTCAATGCACACCGGGCGGTCGCGGGCTATCGACCCGCCGGCCGATATTGTTGAACGCTCCTTGGGCTGGTACCATCCTGGGTAAGGATACAGGCAGTTCGCGGGAGGTACACGATGAGCGGAGTTCAGGCGGTCGAGGCCGCGCCCGATGCAGTGGAAGCCGTGCTCAACTACGCGTTGGACACGGGCGTCAAGCCGATCACCCACACGGCCGAGCTCAACAGCACGCCGGCGGTGCGCACCGGCAAGCACGAGGCGCGCCGCGCCACCATCCACAACGGGCGGCTCGTGGCGGACGAGTTCTCGCTCGAACGCGAGGGGTTCGTCTTGGTCCGGCACGAGACCCGCGTCAGGGACTTCGACGACGAGGACGAGCTGCGGTCCGTCTACTATCCGGAGATCGAGGCTCTGGTGAAGCGGGAGAGCGGCGCTTCCCGGGTGGTGATCTTCGATCACACGCTGCGCGCCCAGGACGAAGGCATCCGTGCAGCGCGCAAGGTGCGGGAGCCCAACCGCTCCGTGCACAACGACTACACCGACTGGTCGGCGCCCAAGCGGGTCAGGGACATCTTGCCGGCGGACGAGGCAGAGCGCCTGCTCCAGGGACGGTTCGCCATCATCCAGGTGTGGCAGCCCACCCGCAACCCGGTGCGCACCAACCCGCTGGCCATCGCCGACGCCCGCACCCTGCGGGCGGAGGATCTGATCCCGTCCCAGCGCAGCTACCCGGGCCGCATCGGCGAGACCTACCAGATCAAGTACGGACCGGAGCACCGGTGGTTCTATTTCCCGGCCATGACCCGGGACGAGGCCGTGGTCTTCAAGACCTTCGACTCCGCCAGGGACGGAAGGGCGCGGTGGACCGCCCATACCTCCTTCGACGACCCCACGAGTCCGCCCGGTGCGCCGGGCAGGGAGAGCATCGAGATGCGGACGCTGGCGTTCTTCGACGCCTCGGCGTGTTGCGATGAGACATCCACGTCTTGTCCGGTTGATCCGCATGACAAGGGATCCAACCCATGCGCATGAAAACCTTCGACTGGCTCGGCCGCGAATTCGTCGCGGTGTCGTGCGAGGGCGCCGCCGGCGTTCCCGCCGACCAGGGAATGGACGGGATCCTCGACCGCATCGAGGAGAGTATCGGGAGACTGGGCCTGTCCCTCGATGACACCGTGCGGACCCGCCTGTGGGCACGCGACCGCGAGAGCCGGAACCTCGGCAGCCAGGCCCGTTCCAGACGCATGCAAGGCAGCGCGCGCTCCTCCAGCTCCAGTTACATCGCCCCCGGCCACCTCGACTCCGACGCCACGGTGGCGCTGGACTTTGTCGCCATGCGCTCCGGCGGCGCCAAGAAGCTCGTGGAATACGACCCGCCCATCGTGCCGCTGCGCTATCTCGATCTCGAAGGGCTGGTGTTCCTGTCGGGCGTCACCTCCACATCGGGCGACCTCGCCGAGCAGGTCACCGAGGTCTGCGGGCTGATCGGCGAGTCCCTGGAGCGCGCCGGAGTTTCGTGGGAACAGGCGGTGCTGGTATCGTTCTTTCTCCACCAAGCGGAGGATCCGGCGGCACTCAAGGCGGCCTTCGAGGGCGCCGTGGCGTCTTGCCCGGCGCGCACCGAGTGCTCGTTCGTGGACGGCTATTCCGCCCAAGGCAAGCTCATCGAGATCGAGGTCACCGCCCAGCGTTAGTGTCGTGTCCCGTAAATTCCTGCGATAATTTGCTGGTCCTTTTCGCCGTCGGCCGCGTTGCTCTTCCTCGCGTGGTGCCCGCCACTGCTCGTCATCGCGCCTTGCCGACGACAAAAATTCCTGCGCAACTTATCGCA
>JAJDTQ010000011.1 GCA_022827045.1 Candidatus Binatia bacterium | reverse complement strand
GAAGTCGAAGGACGCCATTTCTCGGACACGCTCCTAGTACCCATAGTTCACCGGCGCCGCCATGCGATCGTCGTGCGGCCTGAGCCCGGCCACCCGCTGGTCCCCGAGCCGCTCCATGTATCCGTCGTGACCGTCCACACCCAGCACCCACTGCTCCAGCCACTCGTCGAATCCGGCCGGGTCGCGGGATTGGGCATGATAATCGAAATAGAAGTCGTCGTCGCGGCGGCTGTAGCCCTGGGTCGGCGAGGGGTGGGAACCCAGCGGGACGCAGGCGACCGCTGCCACCAGAAAACCCGGGACAAGAGTCCGGTTGGGATCGCTCAGGATCACCTCGTGGGGCACGATCTCCTCGCAGGTGAGCACCACCTTGCCGGCGGCCATGGCGGCATCCTGAGTAACCCCCAGGTTGCCCCAGACGTGAGCATTGCCCTCCTCGTCGGCGCGCTGCACATGGAGGATGGCGACGTCGGGCTTGACCGCCCGCACCGCCAGCAGGTTCTCCTCGGTGAACGGACAGGCGACATCGGCGAACGACGCCTCGTCGCGAAAGTCGCTGCCCAGGAGCGTTCGCGTGGGCAGGAACGGCACGCCCATGGCCGCGGCCTTGAGGCCCAACGCCATGGAGAAATTGGAATGGTTCTCCACCGCCAACGGCACCGGCTCCTGCCGCTCCACCGCGCGCCGGTAGTTGTGCCCCAGGCCCGCCGCCACGTTGCCGATCCAGGCGCCGCACACCTTGCCGGCACAGCCCGCGCCGATGAGCTGGTCGAACTGCATGTCGGAGATGGTGGTCATCAGCGTCAGGCCGCGCTTGCGCTGGCGGATGATCTCGTAGCCGGCGGCGAAAGGGATCAAGGACTCCAATGCAGCCCCCATGAAGACGGACATGCCGTCCTGCACCTCCTCTGCGATGGCGTCTCTGAGGCTGCGGAGTTTCGGCATGGCAGAAGGTTCTAGCCGTTTGCCCTTGGCGAGGCAAGCTGCCGTGGGCAGCCATCCAAGCCGCGAAGATCTGTCGCCGCCCCTGTCCGGTCTCTTCAGGAACCGAGCCTGAACCACTCGCGCCCGCGTCACTCAAAGTCTTGCCTGGCGACGCTTTTTCTCAACCAGTCCTGACCCCCGAAGGCGATGAGTGCGATATAGATGTGTTGTGCAACGGGATCCGGGCGAAAAACGATCGTGATCCTGCGGTCCCGCCCGCCGTGGCGTACAAGCCAGCCTTCAAGCTGGCCGGACAGACGAACGCCGGAAAACGGGTTTCGGGCGATGTCGGACAACAGGTCGTCGATCTCATCGAGCCGGCGCTCTGCGGCGGCAAGGTTCCCGCCCGTGGTCTCCACGATGTGCTCGGCTATCGCGATGACATCCTGCTCGACAAGGGGATGCCGGATCTGACGCATCATTCTTGCGAGACGCCGTCCTTCGACCTCGCGATCCTGCCGAGATGGGCGCGAGCACCTCGGGTCACCTCATCAAGTGCGCCGACCGGCTCCCACCGGTCGAGCGGCAGACGTAGACGGCGTTCGACTTCCGCGTCTAGAAGCGTCCGTTCCCTCTCCCTTGCCGCCTTTGCACGTGCGAGTTCTCCGGAAACAGCGGCACTGACATTCGGGTATTCGCCCTGATCGACGAGTTCCCGGGCAAATGCAAATGCCGCTTCGGTGAAAGAGACGCTCTGCTTGTGGACAGCCATGTTCCGATCCCTTGTTTATGGAGATACTTCGTCGTGGTGCTCTAATGGAGTACCATAACGCAAAGGTATGCATCCGGCAATCTTCGGATATTCTGGGCTGCATCTTATTCCCGCACAGTTTGACTGCCTGGAGCGCAGGTGGATATATAGCCGCTTGGAGGCACTCATGCGTTACGGATTTGTCATCGACCAGAACCGCTGCATCGGCTGCCACGCCTGCACCGTGGCCTGCAAGGACGAGCACGACGTGCCCGTGGGGGTCAACCGTACCTGGGTCAAGTACATCGAGAAGGGCGCCTTCCCGGCCACCAGCCGCCACTTCGCGGTGCTCCGGTGCAACCACTGCGACGACGCTCCGTGCATCGAGATCTGTCCGACGGTGGCGCTCTACCGGAGCCCCAACGGCATCGTCGACTTCGACAACGAGCGCTGCATCGGCTGCAAGTCGTGCATGCAGGCGTGCCCCTACGACGCCCTGTACATCGACCCCGACCACAACACCGCCGCCAAGTGCAATTTCTGCGCGCACCGGGTGGAGCTGGGGTTGCAGCCGGCCTGCGAGGTCGTGTGTCCGACGCAGGCGATCATGTCCGGCGACCTCGACGATCCGGAAAGCCCCATCGCCCGCACCGTCGCGACACGCAAGGTCTCCCTCAGAAAGCCCCACAAGGGAACCCACCCCAAGCTGTTCTACGTGGGCGTCGAGGAAGACGCGCTGCAGCCCACCATGACGGAGACCGACGAAACCCACTTCTGGGCCGACAAATACCCCGGCGAAGACCTCTACGCCCTCTCCTCTTCCAGGCACGGAAGCCCGGTGCCCGGCGGCGCCCGCGAGGTCTACGACGTGCCGCATCCACGGCCCTGGGGACCCAAGATCGCCGCCTACCTGTGGACCAAGTCCATCGGTTCGGGAGTCCTGCTGGTGGCGGCGTTTCTGATGGCGCTGGGCCGGCTTCAGGAAGGAGCGGTGCTGAACATCGTTAGCCCGGTCATCGCGCTGGTCTTTACTGTGCTCACCACCGGCCTTCTGGTCTTCGACCTCAAGCGGCCCGACCGCTTCTACTACCTCTTGACCAAGCCCAACCCGCGCTCGTGGCTCGTGCTGGGGGGCTACATCCTCATGGCCTACTCTCTCGCCAGCCTCCTGTGGCTGGGCTACGGCATCGGCACGGGCGCGATGCCGGGATGGGTGGTGGCGGCATGCGTGGTCTTCGGCATCGGCGCCGCCGGCTATACCGCGTTCCTGTTCGCCCAGGCCAAGGGCCGCGACCTTTGGCAGAGCCCGCTGTTCTTTTGGCACCTCGTGGTCCAGGCGGTCAGTGCCGGCGCCGCCACGCTGCTCCTGGTGGGGCTGGTGGCCGGCCTCGATGCCCAGGTCATGACGACCATGGGCATGGTCCTGCTGGTCTCGCTGGCCATGACCGGCGGCCTGGTGCTCGGCGAGGTGTTCCTGACGCCCGTCAGCGAGGACGTCCGGCGCGCCACCGAGCTGCTGACCTGCGGCGCGCTGCGCGAGAAGTTCTGGGGCGTGTTCATGGCCGTGGGCATCCTTCTGCCGGTGATCTTCCTGTTGTGGGCAGGCGTGCAGGCGGAGGCCGCCTGGTTCCTGCACCCGCTGTCAGCGCTGCTGGCCTTGGTCGGACTCTGGGTCTTCGAGAACCTGTGGGTGGAGGCCGGGCAATCCGTACCGCTGAGCTAGGCCCCCGAACAAGCCGACCCGACTCGGGCAGACTTCGAACAAGGAAATCCCTCGAGATGAAGAACGAACCGCAACCCCTGAGCCCCGACGCCGCCAACCTCGAGCCGCCCCAGGGCGGCCTCCGAAGCTTCCCGCCGCGCGAGCGCTGGTCCGACTGGACCGAATACGACGCCGCCGCATGGCCCAGGAAGGTGGACCGGCACTACGACCTGGTCCCCACCATCTGCTTCAACTGCGAGGCGGCGTGCGGGCTGCTGGCATACGTGGACAAGGAAACGTTGAAGGTGCGCAAGTTCGAGGGCAACCCGGAGCACCCCGGAAGCCGCGGCCGGAACTGCGCCAAGGGACCGGCCACCATCAACCAGGTCTACGACCCCGAGCGCATCCTCTACCCCATGAAGCGGGTGGGCGAACGAGGCGGCGGGCAGTGGGAGCGGGTGAGTTGGAACGAGGCCCTGGACGACCTGGCCGGACGGATCCGCAAGGCCATCGAGGAAGACCGCCGCAACGAGATCATGTACCACGTGGGGCGCCCCGGGCATGAGCTGCTCTATCACCAGCGCATCATGCACGCCTGGGGCATCGACGCCCACAACAGCCATACCAACGTCTGCTCCGCCGGCGCCCGCACGGGCTACGCCTTCTGGTGTGGCATCGACCGCCCCTCGCCCGACCACGCCAACGCGCGCTTCATGCTGCTGCTGAGCTCGCACCTGGAGACCGGCCACTACTTCAACCCCCACGCCCAGCGCATCATCGAGGCCAAGGAGCGCGGCGCCAAGGTCGCCGTCATCGACACGCGGCTGTCCAACACCGCGTCCAAGGCCGACTACTGGCTGCCTACCTGGCCCGGCACCGAGGCCGCGGTGCTGCTGGCGATCTGCAACGTGCTGCTGCAGGAGGGCCTCTACGACCGCGAGTTCGTGAGGAGGTGGGTCAACTGGGAGCAGTTCTTGCGCGAGGAGCATCCGGACGCGCTGCAGACCTTCGAGCAGTTCGAGGAGGAGTTGAAGGCCATCTACGGGGAGTACACGCCGGAGTTCGCTGCTGCCGAGTCCGGGGTGGACGCGGCCATGATCGTGGAGGTGGCCCATGAGGTGGCCCGCGCCGGCTCCGCCCTGGCCACCCACGTGTGGCGCAACGCCGCCGCCGGCAATCTGGGCGGCTGGGAAGTGGCCCGGGCGCTGGAGTTCCTGGTGGTGTTGGCGGGTGCCGTGGGCACTCCCGGCGGCACCACCCCCAATGCCTGGAACAAGTTCATCCCGGCGCCGCCGATGATGCCGCCGCCAGCCAAGGTGTGGAACACGTTGATGTACCCGCCGGAGTATCCCCTCGCCTTCTTCGAGATGAGCTTTCTCCTGCCGCACCTGGTGAAGGAGGGCCGGGGCAAGTTGGCGGTGTACTTCACCCGGGTCTACAACCCGGTGTGGACCAACCCTGACGGCATGAGCTGGATCGAGATGCTGAGCGACGAGGCCAAGGTAGAGCGCCACGCGTGCCTCACGCCCACCTGGAGTGAGACCGCCTGGTTTTCGGACTACGTGCTGCCCATGGGCCTTGCGTCGGAGCGCCACGACCTCATGAGCCAGGAAACCCACTCGGCGCGCTGGATCGGCTTCCGCCAGCCGGTGCTGCGGGTCGCCCTTGAACGGCAGGGCAAGACCTTCGACACCACTTGGGAGGCGCATGCCGAAGCCGGGCTCGGAGAGGTGTGGGAGGAGGACGAGTTCTGGATCGAGCTGTCGTGGCGCATCGATCCCGACGGCTCCCTGGGAATCCGCAAGTACTTCGAGTCACCGTACCGGCCGGGCGAGAAGCTCACGGTGTCGGAGTACTACCAGTGGATGTTCGAGAACAGCGTTCCCGGACTGCCGGAAGCCGCGGCCGCAGAGGACATCTCGCCGCTGGAGTACATGCGCAGGTACGGCGCCTTCCTGGTGGCCGAGAACATCTACAGCAGCCACGAGACCGCACTCAAGGAGCCGGACATGGCCGAGTCCACGGTGGATCCGGTGACGAAGCTGGTCTCCAAGGGCGGAGCGGTCATCGGCGTCGAGGTGGACGGCAAGGGCTACGCCGGCTTTCCGACGCCCTCGCGCAAGCTCGAGTTCTATTCCGAGACCCTGAAGGACTGGAAGTGGCCCGAGCACCGCTATCCGGGGTACATCAAGAGCCACGTCCACCACTCCAACATCGACGCCGAAAAGGGCGAGATGCTGCTCCTTCCCACGTTCCGGCTCCCGACCCTGATCCACAGCCGCTCGGCCAACGCCAAGTGGCTCTACGAGATCTCTCACAAGAACCCGGTATGGCTGCATCCCAAGGATGCCGAACGGCTCGGGGTGGACACCGGCGATCTGGTGAAGGTCCACACCGAGATCGGTTATTTCGTGGACCGGGTATGGGCCACCGAGGGGATCCGCCCCGGCGTGGTGGCATGCTCGCATCACCTGGGGCGCTGGCGCCTCCAGGAGGAGACCGGCGGCGGCCGCTTCGCCACCGCGCTGGTGAACCTCGAGCAGGTGGAGCCCGGGCAGTGGATGATGCGTCAGCTCCACGGCGTCCAGCCCTTCGAGAGCGACGACAAGGACTCCGGGCGGGTGTGGTGGCAGGAGGCCGGAGTGCACCAGAACCTGACCTTCCCGGTGCAGCCCGACAACATCAGCGGTCAGCACTGCTGGCACCAGAAAGTGCGGGTGGAGAAACCGGGCGCGGACGACCGCTACGGCGACATCTTCGTAGACACCAACAAGTCCCACGAGGTCTACAAGCGCTGGCTCACGCTGACGCGGCCGGCCCCCGGTCCCGGCAACCTGCGCCGTCCGCTGTGGCTCCTGCGCGCCTACAAGCCAGCGCCCGAAGCCTACGAATTCAAGCCATGAGCCCCAAGTTTCAGAAACGGCGATTTTTCATCTATAACTTGGGACTCGAATCCACGGACTAGGAGCATTACGTGTTCGAAGCAATGGCCGATGGCCTGACCGCGCTGTTGAGCGTGGAACGGTTTCTCTTCATGATGTTCGGCGTCGTGGTAGGAATGGCGCTGGGAGCCATTCCGGGGCTGGGAGGCGTCGTCGGTCTCGCCCTCTTGCTGCCGTTCACGTTCGACATGGACCCGACCGCGGCCATCGCGATGCTGGTGGCCCTTTCCTCCGTGCCCGTTACCACCGACACGATCCCCTCCGTGCTCTTCGCCGTGCCGGGCACCGTCGGCTCCCAGGCCACCATCCTGGACGGCCATCCCATGGCCCGGAAAGGCGAGGCGGGACGCGCCTTCGGCGCTGCCTACTTCGCCTCCCTGCTGGGGGGCGTCATCGGCGCGGTCATCCTGGGTATGCTGATCCCCATCCTGAAGCCGCTGGTGCTGCTGTTCAGAGCCCCCGAGCTGTTCTCCCTGGGCATCATGGGCATCTCCATGGTGGCCATCCTGAGCGGCCGGGTGCCGCTCAAGGGCATCGTCGCCGGCGGCATGGGGCTGCTGTTGTCGATGATCGGCATCGACAAGCAGGAGGGGCTGCTGCGCTGGACCTTCGATTCGCTCTACCTGTTCGACGGCCTGAACATCATCGTGATTAGCCTCGGGATCTTCGCGCTGCCCGAGCTGGCGGACATGGTCATCGAGGGCAAGCAGATCAGCAGCGTGCCCAAGCAGGCCATGAAGGGCGTGGGTCATGGCATCCGTGACGTGTTCACCAACTGGTGGCTGATGCTTCGCTGCGCCTTCCTGGGCACCTGGGTGGGCATCATTCCGGGCCTGGGCTCGGCGGTGGTGGACTGGCTGGCGTACGGGCACGCCAAGTCCACCTGCAAGGACGCAGCTCTGACATTCGGCACGGGCGACGTGCGCGGCGTCATCGCGCCGGAGAGCGCCAACAACGCCAAGCAGGGCGGTGCGCTGGTGCCCACGCTGGCCTTCGGCATTCCCGGCAGCGCCTCCATGGCGCTGCTCATCGGCGCCTTCATGATCCACGGCCTGCAACCGGGCCCGGCCATGCTGGAGCAGCACCTGGACATCACCTTCGCCATCGTCTGGAGCACGGCCATCGCGAACATCATGGCCACGGTCATCGCGCTGTGCTTCACCAACCAGCTCGCCAAGATCTCTTCGGTACGGATCAACATCCTGGCGCCGCTGGTGACGGTGGTGGTGTTCCTGGCCGCCTACCAGGCCACCGCCAGCATCTTCGACCTGGTGACGGTGCTGCTCTTCGGGCTGCTGGGATGGATCATGAAACGGTGCGGATGGCCCCGGCCGCCGCTCCTCCTGGGGTTCCTGCTGGGCGGGCTCATCGAGCGGTATCTGTTCATCTCCGTCCGCGCCTACGGCGCCTCCTTCCTCATCCAGCCGCTGGTCCTGGTGGTTCTCGCGGTCACCATCGCGACCATCTACTACAGCGTCAAGCAGGAACGGAAGGTCCGGCAGCTCACCGGCGACACGCGGGAGGGAGAGTAGCCATGCGCGCTACACCGTCGCTACTGTTCACGCTGTTCGTCGCCGTGGTGGCCGCCGCCATGGTCTACACCGCCAGGGACTGGCCGATGGGCACCGGCCTGTTTCCCCTTTCCGTCGGCGTCCCGGTTCTGGTGATGGCGTTGATTCAACTGGTCATGGACGCCTACCGCTCCATGAAGCCAGCCGGCGGACAGGAACGGGAGACCGGCGACCTCCAGGTGGACTGGACCATGTCGGCCGCCGAGGTGGCGGCCCGGGGCCTCGCCTTCGCCGGGTGGCTCCTGGGCATGTTCTTCGGCATCCTGCTGATCGGCTTCTTCATCACCGTGCCGGTATTCACCCTGCTGTATCTCAGGTACCAGGCCAGGGAAGGCTGGACGCTGACCCTGTGGCTGACCGCCATTATGCTCGTGTTCTTCGTCGGCGTGTTCGACCAGATCCTGCACATCCACTGGCTTGAGCCGGTCATTTCCGGGCCCGAGAACTTCCTCAGGGTGCTGATGCCCTGGCTGGGCTGACGTCCAGCGTCGCCCCGGCCGCACCCCACCTGGATTCCCGCTTTCACGGGAATGACATTACGAAAAGGGCGCCGGGGAGATCCCCGGCGCCCTTTTGCTGCAGCACCGTTTGTTCTTCAGGTCTACTTTCCCCCTTTGGGGTTGAAGATCTGCGCCACTATGGCCTTGTCTTCCGGTGAGGCGGCGATCGAATCCTTCCACATCCTCTGGAGATCCTCGCCCTTCGTGGGGTTGACGGGCCGCTTCAACTTCTTGGCCTCCGACAGGAATTTCGGGTCCTTCATGGTCGCGTCGAAGGCCTTGCGCACCAGCGCCACGCGTTCCGCGGGGACTCCCGGCGGAAAGGTGTAGGGGCGCCCGTAGCGCGAGAGCAGGAAGGTGGCGCGCACGAGATTCTTCTGCTTCTCGGTCTTGGCCAGGTCCTCCAGCAACGGAGCGTCCGGGAACTCGGGAGCCTTCTTTCCCTCCACCGTGCCGGTCTGGGCGAGCATGACGAGTTTGCCCTCGTGCCACATGTCGCCGAGCTGATCCAGGAACGACGAGGTCACGTTGCCGGAGGCGTCCACCTCGCCCTGCCGCAATGCCAGGCTGTACTGGCGCGCGCCGGGATAGCCGAAGACGTACTCGAACAGCTTCTCGCCGCGCAGCTTCTCCAGGATATTCCCCATCACGAAGCCGCCGGACTGGTTTCCGCTGATGCCGACCCGGGCCAGCTTGCCCGATTGCTTGATCTCGTCGAGCGACTTGAAACGGTCCTTCCGGGTGTAGAAGAGGCCGTTCTCGATGACGATGACGCCGATGGCGTTCATCTTGTTGAAATCGAACTGGCCGCCGCGCTTCTTGTCACCCACCACCTGCCAGTTCCACACGCCCCAGTTGATCTGCTCCATGACGGTGCCGTCGCGCCTCGCCTTGTTGTAGAGGTAACTGGCCGCCCGGACGCCGCCGGCGCCCGGCATGTTCTGTACGATGATGGAAGGGTTTCCCGGAATGTTTCTGCCAAGATGACGCGCCAGCAGCCGCGAGTAGGTGTCGTTGCCGCCGCCGGGCGAGGACGAAACGATCAGGCGGATCTTCTTGCCCTCGTAGAAATCCGCCGCGCCTGCCGAACCCACGCCGAACAGGAACAGCGCGAGCACCACGAGACTCGATACAACATTCATTGTCACCTCCCGGCTTTCAAACGAAGGGTGCCGGGGACACTCGGCCCCCGGCACCCCGATTTGCCGCACCCGGCAGTCCTGACAGGTGCTACTTCTTGCCCTTCGGGTTGAAGATCTGCGACACGATGGCCTTGTCCTCCGGCGAGGCGCCCAGCGAGTCCTTCCACATCTTCTGCAGGTCCGCACCGCTGGTGGGATCGACGTCCCGGCCGAGCTTCTTGCCTTCCGCGATGAACTTCGGGTCCTTCATGGTGGCGTCAAACGCCTTGCGCACGAGCGCGACGCGCTCCGCCGGAACTCCCGGCGGCATGGCGTAGGGACGTCCGTAGCGAGAGAGCAGGAAAGTAGCCCGCACCAGGTTCTTCTGCTTCTCGGTCTTGGCCAGGGATTCGAGTAACGGAGCGTCCGGGAACTCCGGCGCCTTCTCGCCCTTCACCGTGCCGGTCTGGGCGAGCATGATGATGTCCCCCGCCTTCCACATGTCCCCGAGCTGGTCCATGAACGAAGAGGTCACGTTGCCCGAGACGTCCACCTCGCCCTGCCGGAACGCGAGGCTGTACTGGCGCGCGCCGGGATAGCCGAAGACGTACTCGAACAGCGTCTCGCCGCGCAGCTTCTCCAGAATGTTCCCGATCACGAACCCGCTGGACTGGTTGCCGCTGATACCCACCCTGGCCAGCTTGCCCGACTTCTTGATGTCGTCCAGCGATTTGAAACGGTCCTTGCGGCTGTAGATCAGGCCGTTCTCGATGATGATGACGCCGATGGCCTGCATCTTGTTGAAGTCGAACTGGCCGCCACGGCTCTTGTCGCCCACCACCTGCCAGTTCCACACGCCCCAGTTGATCTGCTCCATGACGGTGCCGTCGCGCTTCGCCTTGTTGTAAAGGTAGCTCGCCGCGCGGACGCCGCCGGCTCCCGGCATGTTCTGAACGATGATGGAGGGGTTTCCCGGTATGTGCCTGCCGATATGACGCGCCAGCAGCCGCGAGTAGGTGTCGTTGCCGCCGCCGGGCGAGGACGAAACGATCAGCCGGATCTTCTTGCCCTTGTAGAAGTCCGCCGCCCCCGCGTTTCCAGCTCCGAACAGAAACAACGCGAGCGTCGCGAGACCCAATACTGCCTTCATTGTTACCTCCCAGGTTTTTGCCGATGTCCGGGGGCTCTCCGCAAACAAGAGCCCCGCCCGAATCGCTACGAGCCGGGCATTATAAGGAGCCGCCCGCGAACCTGTCAACAACAACGCCGGATGCCTGAACGAGAAAGCGCCGGGAACCTTCGCTCCCGGCGCCTCCTTACAGTACCGTCGCAATGACGTCGCTATACCCTACAGCCAAATGTCCTTGATGATGGCTACGTTCTCGGCCGGCGCGTTGAGGACGTCTTTCCAGAGCTGCTGGAGCTCGGCTCCCGTGGACGGGATGATGTCGCGCTTGAGCCTCTTGGCCTCCGCCAGGAACTTGGGGTCGTTCATGGTGGCGGTAAAGGCCTTGCGCATGAGCTCGACACGGTCCTTGGGCGTGCCCGGCGGCATCGCGTAGGGACGGCCGTAGTGCGTGAGTCCGAAGGTCACCTTGATGAGTTGCCGGTGCTCGTCGGTCTTGGCGAAGTCCAGCAACGTCGGCGTGTTGGGGAACTCCTTGGTCCTGCCCCCCTCGGGGGTGGGAGCCTGCACCTGCATGGCGATCTTGCCGTCATCCCACATGTCGCCGAGCTGGTCCCTGAACGAGCCGGGGGTGTTGCCGGAAGACTGCACCTCACCCTGCCGGAACGCGAGACTGTACTGGCGCGCGCCAGGATAACCGAAGATGTAGTCGAAGATCTTCTTGCCGACGAGCTTCTCCATCACCTTGCCCATGGTATGGCCCAGCGACTGGCGCCCGCTGTTGCCGCTGGTGATGAGCTTCTTGGAGGCCATCACCGACTCCCAGGTAGGGAACTCGCTCTTGCGCGTGAACAGGATGGCGCTTTCGATGGCGGCAACGCCGAGGGCGTTGATCTTGTTGAAGTCGAACCGCGCGCGCTTGTCGCCGACCACCTGGTGGAACCACACGCCCCAGTTGATCTGCTCCATCACCGTGCCGTCCCGCTTAGCCTTGCGGTAAAGGTAGTCCGCCGCCATCACGCCGCCCGCGCCGGGCATGTTCTGCACGATGATGGAAGGATTGCCCGGAATGTGCCGGGAGATGTGTCGGGCGATCAGCCGCGAGTAGGTATCGTTACCGCCGCCCGGAGACGACGACACGATCAGGCGTATCTTCTTGCCCTTGTAGAAATCCGCGCCATGGAGCGGACCGGATATCATGACAGCCACAATCAACGCCGTCATGGCCATGAATAGTCTCATCTGTACCTCCTGATAGGGTTGATTCCGGGAGACTTTATCCCCGGACCTTTCGAGGTGTCAACCCGCGGCAGCGCATACCCTTTATACGACGGCGACGCGTCTCTGCATGGCCTCCACTCGATACCCCCACAGCCATGTGATATGACGACAATGACTTCAAGCCCGCGGACAGCCGCTCCGAGAAGAGACGAACATGGCAGACATCGTTCTGGCGCTGGCGACTTCCCACACGCCTCAGTTGAGCATCGCCGACTGGCGCCTGCTTCAGGTCAAGGACGAGACCGACCCCCGGCTTGACTATCCGGGACTGGTGGCCGGGGCGCGATCGGACATCGGGCGGGAGACCACGGCCGAGAAGTACCGCGAGCGCTTTGAGGCCTGCCAGCGCGCGCTAGAGGTCCTTGGGGAGCAACTCACGGCGGCAGACGCAGACGTCGTCGTCACCCTGGGCGACGACCAGCACGAACAGTTCCTGGACGACAACATGCCAACCTTTGCCGTCTACCACGGGGCGGAGCTTCCCGTTCCCCCGCGCACGGGGTCCATGCCCGAGTGGAAGCAGGCCGAGCAGCGGGGCTGGGCGGAAACCGCGCCGGTCTACGACAACCACACGGAACTGGCCGAGCACCTCATCGCGTGGCTCTCGGACCACGAGTTCGACATCGCTCGTACCAACCGGCTGCGAGAGGGCATCGGACACGCGTTCAGCTTCCTCTACCGGCGCATCCTGCCCGGCGGTACGCTGCCCATGGTGCCGGTGATGGTCAACACCTACTATCCGCCGAACCAGCCCACGCCGGGGCGCTGCTACGCCCTGGGACGGTGCATCCGCGAGGCCATCGAGTCCTGGGATTCCGACCTCCGGGTGGCCGTGATGGCGTCCGGCGGCCTGAGCCACTTCGTGGTGGACGAGGACATCGACCGGGCCACGCTGAAGGCCCTGGCGGAGAAGGATGTGGACGGGCTCCGTTCGCTGCCGCGCGAGAAGCTCCGGAGCGGCACCTCCGAGATCCTCAACTGGGTGGCCCTGGGCGGCGCCGTGGAGTCCATGGAGATGACGCTGGTGGACTACGTCCCGGGATACCGGTCGCCGGCGGGCACGGGCTGCGGGATGGGCTTTGCCTACTGGACGTAGCCACATCCGGCTCGGAACAACAAGAAACCCATGCCCGGTGAAAAAGACATCATCGAACGACTCTCCCGCCTCGACACCTGCGCCCTATCCGACGCCCTGGACCGTCTCGGCCTGCGCGGCGCCACCACCGGCGTCGGCCCGCTCTGGCCGTGCCCGAGAATCTGCGGACGCGCCGTCACCATGAAGCTCAAACCCGCCGGTCTGGACCAGTCGAAACAGCACCTCGGCACCCGCGCCATCGAAGCCGCGGCGAGCGGCGACGTCATCGTCATCGACAACGCCGGGCGTTCGGTCTCCGCGTGGGGCGGACTGCTGTCCCTCGCGGCCAGGCAAAAGGGCGTCGCCGGCGTCCTCGTGGACGGCGCCTGCCGGGACGTCGACGAAAGCCGCGAGCTGGGGTTCCCCGTGTACGCCAGGAGCGCGGCGCCCATGACCGCCCGCGGCCGTATCCTGGAGCAGTCCTGCAACGAGGAAATCCAGTTCTCCGGCGTTCAGGTGCATCCCGGAGACCTCGTCATCGCCGACGGCAGCGGCATCGTGTTCATCCCGCGCCAGAAGGAAGCGGAAGTGCTGGAGGAGGCCGAGAAGATCGCCCACCGGGAGAGCCTGATGGCCGCGGAGATCCGCAAGGGCCGCGCGGTCAGCGAGGTCATGGGCCTGAGCTACGAGTCCATGCTCAAGGACGGAGGCGAGCGATAGGCCTCCCCCACCCCGCCACCGAAGACGCCTTCCGGAAGCAGGCCCCCGCCGTGCTGCTGATGGCGGCGATCTTCCTGCTGAACTTCACCGGACGCGTGATCCTGGCGCCCCTGCTGCCCACCGTGGAGACGGACCTGGGCATCACCCATGCCCAGGCCGGCATGTTCTTTCTGTTCATCTCCGCCGGGTACCTGACCGCCATGTCCGGGGCCGGTTACGTATCTGCCCGTTTGATGCACCACCGGACCATCGTGCTGTCCTTCGCACTCCTGGGACTGTCGACCCTGGCGGTGGCGCAAGCCTCCACGTTGACGGGCATCCGGCTCGGGCTTTTCGCCATGGGGCTGGGCGCCGGCCTTTACCTGCCGTCGGCCATCGCCACCATCACCTCCCTGGTCACCCGGCCGCACTGGGGCAAGGCAATCTCCATCCACGAACTGGCGCCCAACACGAGCTTCGTCGTCGTGCCGTTGCTCGGGGAGCTGCTGCTCAGAAGCCTCTCCTGGCGGGCCATCCTGTTCTACTTCGGCCTCGTCAACTTCCTTGCAAGCGGGCTCTACGCCGTCTTCGGCCGCGGCGGCAGGTTCGCCGGCGAGCCTCCCGTCCCGGCCGTGGTCTGGCGGTTCCTGAAGGACCCCATGCTGTGGATCGTCCTCGCGCTCTTCATCCTGGGAGTCGCCATCACCCTGGGCGTCTTCACCATGCTCCCCCTCTACCTGGTATCGGAACGCGGCCTGGGGGAACGTTGGGCTAACACGCTGGTGGGGCTTTCCCGTGGTGCCTGTCCGGTCCTGGCCCTGGTGGCAGGCTGGGCGGCGGACCGCTTCGGCGTCCGCCGCACCCTGTCGACAACGCTGACCCTGAGCGGCGTCACCGTGGCCCTCGTGGGGCTGGTCCCGGATTCCTGGCTGACATTGGCGGTGGTCATCCAGCCCATGGTGGCGGTGGGCTTCTTCCCCGCAGGCTTTACTGCCCTGTCCACCCTCGGCGACATGCAGACCCGCGGCACCGCCGTATCCCTGGTGGTCCCCATGGCGTTCGTCATCGGCGGCGGCGCCACCCCCTGGTTCCTGGGCCTGTGCGGCGACCTGGGCGCCTTCGACATGGGCTTCGTCTGGGTCGGAGTCCTCACGCTTGCAGGGGCATTTGTGGCGCTGCTATACAAGGCCCGGCATACGACGTAGTTCTTTCGAGGAAGAGGGCAAAGAATGGATCGGCCAATCGGTTACAGACGCGACGAAACGGGAGAGCACCCACCCTATCTGCACCCCGAATACCGCTCCACGGTCCTGCGGGCGCCCAAGCGGCCGCTGGTGCCGTTGCCGCACACGCTGTCGGAGATCACCGGGCCGGTGTACGGGCACGAGAAGGTGGGGCCGCTGGACCACGACCTCACCCGCCAGCATGACGGAGAGCCGCTGGGAGAGAGGATCATCGTGCTGGGCCGGGTCATGAACACCGGCGGGAGGCCGGTGCCGGACGCGCTCATGGAGATCTGGCAGGCCAACTCGGCCGGGCGCTACCGCCACGACGCCGACAACCACCCTGCTCCGCTGGACCCCAACTTCAGCGGCGGCGGCCGCTGCGTCACCGACGCCGCCGGCCGCGACCGTTTCGTGACCATCACGCCCGAGGCGTCTCCCTGGGGCAACGTCCCGAACGCCTGGCGGCCGGCGCACATCCACTTCTCGCTCTTCGGCACGGCCTTCGCCACGCGGCTGATCACGCAGATGTACTTTCCCGGAGATCCGCTGCTGGCCTGCGACCCGATCTTCAACTCCATTCCCGACGCGGGCGCCAGGGACCGGTTGGTTTGCAGGCTCGACCTGGAGAACACGCAACCCGAGTGGGCGCTGGCATACGAGTTCGACATCGTGCTGCGGGGACGCGAAGCGACCCCGATGGGGGGTTGAGCGAATGTCAGCGCGTCACGGAACTACGCCATCCCAGACCGTCGGGCCTTTTCACCGCATCATGGTGCCCTGGGAAGGCGGCGCCGAGCTGGTGGCGCCGGACGATCCCCACGCCATCCGCATCGAGGGGCGTATCCTGGACGGGGCGGGTGAGCCGGTGGACGACTCGGTCGTGGAAGTCTGGCAGGCCAACGTCCACGGCCGCTATGCCCATGTGGAGGACACGCGCGAGGTGCCGTTGGTGGCCGGATTCGACGGCTTCGGCCGCGCCATCGCCGACAGCGAAGGTCGCTTCACCATCGTCACCGTAAAGCCGGGCTGCGTCCCCGGCCACGGCGAAGGCGTACAGGCGCCGCACCTCTCCCTAGCGGTATTCGCCCGGGGCCTGCTGAAGCATCTGGTGACGCGTATCTATTTCTCCGACGAGAAACCGGCCAACGACAAGGACCCCGTGCTGCAGTCCATTGATGACGCCAGCCGGCGCCAGACCCTGGTGGCCGTCAGGCAGGAAGGCGACAACACGCCGCCGGTCTATGGGTTCGAGATCCACCTGCAGGGGCCGCGCGAAACAGTCTTCTTCGATGTCTAGGACCGGCGGGGTCCCGCAGGGGCGACCGGCCGGTCGCCCCTACCCAGGTCTTTTTGCGCGGACGCGCTACTTCTTCTTGGCCATCCCGGCCCGCTGGTCCACGCCGGTCTCGGCGTAGCCCGGCTCCACCAGCGCATCGATGACGTAGCGGCCGCCACGGGCCACCACCTTGGCGCCACGTTCCAGCGCGGCCGCCAGATCCTCCGACGTGGACACGGGGGCCTCGCCGTCGAAGCCCTGGGCGCGGCCCATGGCGATGAGGTCCACCGGGGGGTCGTCGAGCCGCTGGCCGATCCAGCGGTTCTTTACCGGCCGCCTGCGAATCTGCGCCACCCGCTCTTGGTGCATCTCGTCGTTGTAGTAGGAACGGTTGTCGGCGATGATCACGAGCAGGGGCAGGTCCATGTGCGTGGCGGTCCACAGGGCGTTGCAGCCCATCAGGTAGTCGCCGTCGCCCAGAACGGCCGCCACCAGCCGCCCCTTGCCCTTGAGCGCCAGCGACGTCCCCACCGCGTGACCGGGGCCGCTGCCCACGCCGCCGCCGCCGTCGTTGCCCATGAAGGACAACGGACCGCTGTGTTCCGCCCCCTCGCCGGGCCAGCCGATGGGGAGGCGCGCAAAGCTCACCGGCCGGCTGCGTGCGAACTCGCGCACGGTCAACGCCATATCCATGAGCGTCATCGGAGTGCCCTGCCTGGGCCGCGCCTTGCCGGTGGGGGTGCGTGTCCAGTGGGTGATGTTCCTCAAGCCCGCCGCGGGGCGCTTGCGGCCGAAGCCATCCAGCAATTGCTCGACGAAAGTATCCGAGGTCGACGCCACCGGGATGTCCACCGCCGGGAGTGCCTGGTGGTCCATGCTCCAGCCGTTGGTGCGGTAGGTGTCCATGGAGCAGTGGATGATGGTCTTGTCGGGCGGCGACTGGGTCTGCGACGATCCCAGGCAGCCGCGCAGAAAACCGGCCAAGTCCAGCCAGTCGAGGCTCAGGATCACATCGGCCTTCTTGACCAGCGCCGTCGCCTGTTTCGACGGCCGCAGTCCCGGCGGTGCCAGGTGCAACGCGTGCGTGGTGGGGAAGGACGACGGGTCGTTGGAGCTTGTCAGCACCGGCGCGTTCAGCGCTTCGGCCAGCTCCACGCGGCGGTCCCAGTCCGCCTTGCTCCGGGAGACCCGCCCCATGAGGATCACCGGAAACTTGGCTTTCTTGAGTAGCGCCCGGGCCCGCCTCACCGTAGCCACGGGGGCGCAGGGCGGGTCCGCCGGGGCGTAACGGGACGCGTCCGGGATCAGCACGTCCTCGGTGAGCTGCTCCTCCTGGAGACCTACGTCGAGACAGACGTAAGTAGGGCCGCACGGGGCGGTACGGGCCATCTGGTTGGCCCGCAGCACGGATTCCACCGCCGCCTGCGGCGACGCCGGCTGGTCGTCCCACTTGGTGTAGTTGCGGATGATCGCGCCCTGGTCCGCGGCGGTGTGGATCCAGTCGATCCACGGGCGCCGCTTGTGCGCGTCCACCGGCCCGGTGGCGCCGAAGATCACCATCGGAGTGCGGTCGCACCAGGCGTTGAAGATGGTCATGGTGGCATGCATCAGGCCGACGTTGGAGTGCAGCGCCACCGCCATGGGCTCGTCGGTGGCCTTGGCGTATCCGTCGGCGATGGAGACGGAGTGCTCCTCGTGGAGGCACGTGACCATCTGCGGGTTCTCGTTGCCGAGGTAGTTCACGAGGCTGTCGTGAAACCCGCGGTAGCTCGCCCCCGGGACCAGCGCGATGTACTTGAGGTCCAGCGTGCGGGCCACCGCCGCCACCACGTCGCTGCCCCAACGCATTTTCGGAGTCCCCAGGTCCTGGGGTCGATGCTTGAGTGCTGTGCTGTTGTTACGTCTTGCCACTGCTTGTTCCCCCTTACGTGTCGCTAGAGTCTGCGGTCATCATCGTTTCTCGGCCGCAACCTTGTCAAGGCGCACCGGCCGAGCCCGTCAACCTACCTTCTTCAGCGCCTCCCGGTCGGCCACCCCCGGTGCCAGCCCTTCTTCCCGCAGCAGGTTCTTCTGCACCTTGGAGCTGGGCGTCTTGGGGAGCGCGGACCGGTAGTCGAGAAAGCGGGGAATCTTGAACGGCGCCAGATGTTCCGCACAGAACCCCCAGAGTTCCTCCGCGGGAACATCCTCCGGCGAAGCCCCTTCCGCCAGCACGATGCACGCCTTGACCTCTTCCTGGCGGATCGGATCGGCCACGGCCACCACCGCGCACTCGGCGACGAGCGGATGGGAGCTCAGGACCCGTTCCACCTCGGCGGACGCGATATTCTCCCCGCTGCGCTTGATGATGTCCTTCTTGCGGTCGACGAAGTAGAGAAAGCCGTCCTCGTCCAGGTAGCCGAGGTCGCCGGTGTGGAGCCATCCGTCGCGCAGAGCGGCCGCCGTCGCCTCCGGGTTCTTGTAGTAGCCCATCATCACCGCCGGGCTCTGCTTGACGATCTCGCCGAGCTCGCGGGGGCCGCGGCTCTCCCCTTCGTCATCGCGAATGCCCAGCCGGTGCACCTCGGGAGCGATGGCCACGCCGCAACTGCCGAGCTTCCGCGCCGAGTCCCCCAGCGGGCCGATGACGCTCAGCAGGTCCTCGGTGAGGCTGTACGACGGCACCGCCGTGACGCCGTAACGCCGCTCGAACTCCAGGTGCACGTCCGGCGGCAGCAGCGCCATCACCTGCCTCAACGGCGTGTCCGCATCCGTGGGATCCGGCGGAAGGTTCAGGAGGATCCGCGGAATCGTCTGCATGATGCTCGAGGTGGTGACGCCGTCTTTCCTGACGTCGTCCCAGAAACGGGAGGCGCTGAAGCGCTCCTTCAAGACCACCACCCCGCCCACCGACATCATCGCGATGCTCATGTGGCAGAGCGCGTTGACGTGGAACAGCGGCATCACCACCATCACCCGGTCGTCCTCCGTCCATCCCAGCGCCCGGGCCCTGTGGCTGGGGGCGAAGGCGAAGGCGTAGTGCTTGAGCATGACGCCCTTGGGGCGGTCGGTGGTGCCGGAGGTGTAGATGATGGAGGCGAGGTCGTCCGGCGACACGTCGGCGAGCTCCGCCCCGTCGCCGGCCGATCCGATGAACGCCTCCCATCCCGTCACCGCGTCGCCGCTTCCGCCATCGAGCGTGATCACGTGCTCCAACCCGGGACAGTCCCCCCGGATGGTGTCGATCACCGGCATGAAGGCATCGGCGGTCAACAGGAAACGCGCTTCCGAATGGGTCAACAGATACTGCAACTCGCCGGCCGTCTGGGCCGTGTTGAGGGGAACGAACACGCCACCGGTACGGGCCATGGCGAACACCGTCCAGAGAAACTCCGGGCAGTTTGGGAGCAAGAGAGCCACCTTCTGTCCCGGCCGCAGGGACAGCGACACGAACGACCGCGCCACACGCTCCACCTCCCTGGCGAACTCGGCGTAACTCCAACTCCTGTCCTCGTGAATCAGGCAAAGACGGTCCGGTCGCTCCGCGGCCTGATGCGACAACAGTTCCTGTATGGTGGCGTAGGTGGCCATGGGTTCGCTTGACCATAGTTCAGGGTTACGGCTGTTTCAATTGCGACGGCGTTGGGAAGAACCCCCGCCGCCTCCTCCCCTGGATGCCGGGTCAAGCCCGGCATGACGGGTAGGGGGTCCGAGCAGGGATGCTTGACACCCGGCGGCGTTCACGGTTTACACGTCTCCGTGCGATGACCGGGCGACCTCCGCCATGGGAAAGGACAGCCATGGACGAATCGTTGCGGACCCTCCGGCGCAAGATCGCGCTGGGCACGCGTATCCTCGCTAGCCAGGGATGTCTGGGCGACATACTGGGGCACCTGTCGGCCCGTATTCCGGGCACGAACGAGATGCTCATGCGGCTGCTCGGAGACGAAGAGAAAGGGCTACTTTACAGCGACGTGCGCCACGTGCGCCGGCTGGGGTTCGACCGCACCGTGGAGCAGGTGGACGGGTACCGGGTGCCGCTGGAGCTGCCGATCCACGGCGAGCTGTACAAGGCGCGCCCGGAAGCCCAAGTCGTGCTTCACGCCCATCCCTACCACTGTCTGATCGCCACCATCGCCGGCCTTGAGCTCAAGCCCATCTACGGCTCCTACGACCCCTTGAGCCTGAGCAGGGCCATCCAGGGGATTCCCCTCTATCCGCGCTCGGTGCTCATCGACACCCCGGAGCTGGCCGCCGAGTTCATCGCGGCCATGGGCGACCGGGACTGCTGCCTCATGCGCGGGCACGGCCTCACCGTCATCGGACCCACCGTGGAAGCCGTGACCCTGCTGGCGCTTCGCCTGGAGATGCTGGCGAAGATCACCCTGGACGCCGCCCGCGCCACCGGCGGCCGCCCCTTGGAGCCGCTTCCCCAAGCAGACATCGACGCCTTCTCGTTCGTGGTGGAACAGGGCCTTCAGGCCGCCGTTTCGAAAGTCTACGAATGGACCTGGAACCACTATGCGCAACGGGTGGCGGATACGGTGGGGCTGCCCGCCGAGGACTAGGCGACCGGAGAACCTGACGGCGTCGTCCGGCACCTTCCGGTTCCTCCGAATCATTTCATCCGGGACGGCAAGAGGAGCGCGATGTCCGGGAACATCACGAGCAGGCCGAGGCACGCCGCCATGGCGAACCAGAACGGTAGCACGCCACGGAAGATCGTACTCATCGGCACTTCGCTCGCCACTCCCTTGACCACGAAGACGTTGATCCCCACAGGCGGAGTGATCAGCGCCATCTCGATCACGATGACCGCGATGACTCCGAACCAGATCGGATCGAAACCCAGTCCGGTGACAATCGGGTAGACCACGGGCAGCGTCACCACGAGCATGGCGAGCCCGTCGAAGAACATGCCCAGAATGATGTAACCGACCAGGATCATCAGCAGCGTCAAATACGGTCCGAGCCCCAGTTCCTCCAGTCCGAGAGCCAGAGTTCCGGGGATATGCGTCAGCGCGAGGAACGGCCCGAACACGTGCGCGCCGATGATGATCAGATAGAGCATCGCGGTCATGGTGACCGTTTCGACCAGGATCCCGGGTAGCCTGCCGATCCCGATCGCGCCCGCCGCAAGCGCGAGTGACAGGACCAGTGTCGCCCCGACGCCTGCCGCTTCGATAGGCGTAAACACACCCAGGTAGATTCCGCCGAGAGACAACAGGATCACACCGACCAGCGGGAGGGAATTGAGGGTCGACCAGGCCTTTTCGGACCAGCTCGTAAGCGGCCCTGCCGGCCCGTCTTCCGGCTTGAGTGCCGTAATGGCTACGACGACCACCACGAAGAGGAGCGCCAGCAACAATCCGGGCAGAATGCCGGCGATGAACAGCTTGCCGATGCTTTCCTCCGTGAGGATCGCATAGAGCACGAAACCCGTCGACGGCGGGATCAGGATACCGAGGGTGCCGCCTGCCGCGACGGATCCGGTTGCAAGCCCGTCGGCATAGCCAAACCGCTTCATCTCTGGCAGCGCGACCTTGCCGATGGTGACGGCGGTAGCGACGGACGAGCCGCTCACCGCGGCGAAGGCGGCGCAGCCCATGATGGTCGAGGAGGCCAGTCCGCCGCGGAGGCGTCCGACCCAAGCATGCGCGGCATCGTAAAGACGCTGGGAATAGCCCGCCGCCCCGGCGATATTGCCCATCAGGACGAAGAGAGGGATCACCGTCAACCCGTAAGCCGTGACCGAGGAATAGGTCTCGGACGACATGGTTGCGATGGCCGCGCGCTGCCCGTCGATCGCCCAGATGCCGCCGAATCCGACTACGAGCAGCGCCATGCCCACGGGCAGGCGAGCGACGAGCGCAACGAAAAGGGCAGCGATCCCCAGAACGCCGATCAAGCCCTCACTCATAGCCTGCGATGCCTCGTCGGAACTGGAGAAACAGTTGTAGAACAAGGACCAGGATAAAGAAGCCCATCCCCAGAGTTATGGCTCCGTAGGCAATCCACACCGGGACCTCGATCATGTTGGTGACGTCGCCGTATTCGTGGGCATCCAGCGCCTTGCTCCAGGCCTTCCGCACCAGCAAACCCAGAACCAGGATCGAGATGACCCGCGCAAAGAGGTCGCAGACGAAACGGCCGGCGCTCCCGAGCCTGTGATCCAGGATGTCGACACGGATGTGCTGATTGGTGAGCCCCGCATAGGGCATTGCCAGCATGACCACAACGGACATGCCGATCTCGACGAGCTCCTGGTTGCCGAGGATCGGCTGGTTCAGCGCGTAGCGAAAGAAAACGGAGACGGAAACCAGGAGCATGATGGCGAAGAGCACGAACCCGCCAAGCAATGCTCCCAGGTGGAGGACACGCTCGGGAAGGACCCCTCCCCGAGCGGTCCCTTGTGCTGCCGGATCGGCCACGGCCTACTTCTGGCGAGCAGCCTTCCGGAGGGCGGCAGCCCAGGCCTTGGCGTTTACGCCGTCGGCCTGGAGTTCCGCGATCACCTTTTCGGCGAGCGCATCGGTCGCCCGATTGAACTCGGCCGCTGCCTCGGGCGTCAGGTCGATGACCTGACCGCCCTTGGCCACCCATGCCTTCAGAGCCCTGGTCGCCGCGTTGTCCATGGTGACACGGCCTCCTTCAGACATCGCCGCGCCGGTCAACTCGGTCAACTTGGCCTGTGTCTCCTTGCCAAGCGATTTCCAGCTGTCACGGTTCATCACCAGCATGAACATCGAGTTCGTGGCATTCATGCCGCGGGTCACGTATTTCGTGACTTCGCCGAGCTTGAAGCTCGTGAGCACCGAAGAGTCCACGAGAACACCGTCGATCACGCCGGTTTCCATCGAGGTGTAAACCTGACTGATCGGCTGTGAGACCGGCGTAGCGCCCCAGGCTTCGGCCACGCGCCCCGTGTTCTTGGACGGCACCCGGATCTTCATGCCCTTCAGGTCCGCGAGCGTACGGACCGGCTTTTCGCGAGAGAGAAGAACGGCTTCCTGCGCGGTCCAGAGACCCAGCAGTTTCGCACGGCGAAACTCCTTGTCGAGCATGCCGATGTTCTGCCAAACGACCTTGGTCCGGTTGGTCTCGGCCGGCACCATGCCCGGCAGTTCCACCATCAAGGTCTGCTTGAACTGTGCGGCGGTGTAACCCGGCAGCCCATAAACGATATCCGCCACGCCATCAATGACCCGGTCGTATTGCTTGACCGGTCCTTTCCCAAGCTCGCCGCCCGGGTAGACGCGGATGGTGGTCGCGCCGTTGGTGGCCGCGGCCAGCTTCTTCGCAAGCGGCAGGAACATCTCGTTGTGAAGATGGTACTTTGTCGACGCGAAGTGCGCCAGTTTCAGCTCCGCAGCCTGTGCGGCAGAGCCCAGTCCGACGAAAACAACCGCCGCAACACCAGCAAGCAGTCTCGGTAGTCTCGATATCTTCATCGTAATCCTCCTTCAGAATTGTTGTCACTGACCTCATGCGCGTCTCAGTGTGGCCCGGCCCGGGCAATGGCGATGTTCAGAAGCACCTGCGTTTTCTCGTCGGTGGCAACCCTGATCGCGCGCTCCAGCGCGGCCGGCAACTCTTCCCCCTGCGTGACGGTTTCCGCATAGGCACGGCTTGCCTCGGCCGTCTTGGTGAAGTCGGGGCTGGGACGGAGCGACGTCAGAGGCACGTCGTTCGACCTGACGGCCCGTCCGCTCTTGTAGAGACCTTCCACGGAATCGCGAACGGCCCCCCACTCTTCATTGTTCAGAACCAGGGTCACGACGGGCAGCGCCAACGCCTCCGCGACCTGGTGACAGGCGGTCGGATTCGCGAACATGTACGACCCGTCGCCCATCGTGGCGAACACCAGACGATCACGGTCGGCAAGCTGGGCGCCCATGGCGGCGGGAAGGCCCCATCCCAGGCCACCGGAATGAGGCTCCTGGAAGTAGCTTCGGTGCTCGTTGAGCAAGAGCGGCGGCAGGGGACAGCCAAGCTCGTGGAACACGCTGGCCTTGCGCCCATCAAGGGAGCGTATGGCGCGGCCCAGGCAAAGGCTGACCCATTCCTTGGACATCGGTCCCGCGCACCCCTTCTCCGCGTTCTCGATCACTGCGCCGCGGTCGGCGTCCGATCTCTCCGAGATGCGGGCACGTCGTTCACGCAGAACGGCGGTGTCCCGCAGGTGACCCTTCATCTCGTCGACAAGCGCCAGGATCGTGGGCGCGGTCTCGCCGACAAGAGCGATATCCGAGCGGAAGTTCCGAACCGGTGTCGAGCCCGCGAACAGTGGGTCAGGCCCCAAATGGATCACCTTCGCATCGGGTCCGGGCCGCGCGCGGTCGGGCCACCAGGGTGCCAGTGAATTGATCACCAGCACCACGTCCGCCTCGCGCAGGAATGCGTCGGGATTCCAGCCGACGTACATGGGCGAGCCCATCGGGATCGCGATCATGTTCGCCCAGTAATGCGACAGCGGGATGGCCCACTCGCGGACAAACCCGTCCAGCGCATCAAAGGCCTCCTGAGACCCCGCGCCGCGCTGCGCAATGATGAGCGGGTTCCTCGCGCCGGCAATGAGCCGAGCGGCCTCCGACAGCGCCTGGCGGTCGGGCGCGGCGGTTGCCGGCGCCATGCGGGAAGGCCGGTCAAGTCCATCCGGCGGACACTGCTGGCACAGTACTTCGCGCGGAAGGCTCATGTAGACAGGGCCCGTCGGCGTGGAGTTGGCAATGGCCCACGCACGGTCGAGGAGATCGGGCAACTGTTCGGGGAAGCGAAGCTCGTAGTCCCACTTGCAGACCTCGCGCACGAGCGCTGTCTGGTCGTACATCTCCTGGCCCCAGCCGATGGGCACGGTGCGGGCGCCGAAACGACCGGATTCCATGACCGGCGTGCGACCGGACATGAGAAGAACAGGGATCCGGTCACATGCGGCGTTGATGATTCCCGTCGCGCCGTTCGAGAGTCCCACGTTCGTGTGCAGTATCGCCGACTGGATGCGCCCGGAGATATGGTAGTAGCCATGCGCCATTCCGACGGCGACGTGCTCGTCCGGCACCGTTATCGCCGTCGGGAGACCGATCCCCTTGTCGCTGGCCTCAATCAACCCTTCGATGATCGGCGGGAAATCAGTGCCGGAGTTCGTGAAAACATAGTCGATGCCGAGTGCCTTCAATTTTCCAAAGAGTGCGCCTCCGGCCGTGACCGTCGGAATCCGCCTTGCATCTTCAGGCTTGACCTTGTCCCTTACCGGTACAGTCTCGTCGTCGATCAGCAATTCAATTTCCTTCACGGCGTGGCTCTCCCGATTGACCCATATCTCAAAATATAAGATATATATCTCATATTATAAGAACCCTTCGTCGGATTGTCAATGTTGCTTGACTCGCGGAATGGATCAGAAAAGAAAGGGTGAACGATGGGCACTCCTCTAAATGCGTCCTTGCTCAAGGGCTTCGAAATCCTCGGGTTGTTTTCCGAGAGCGAGCCGGAGATCACGACGGCGACCGTTGTCGAGCGCCTCGGGACGAACACGGCGACGGCCCATCGTCTTCTGATCACGCTGGAGAAGTCCGGGGCGGTCAGCCGCACCCGCCGGGGTCACTTCACCTTGGGTCCGCGAATCGAGGAACTCGGACGCGTGGCCGAGGGGGCCAATCCATGGTCGTATGTTCTGAAGTCGCGCCTCGAGGCGCTATCCCGGGAGCTCAACGAGTCCGTGATGGCCTGCCGCCTGTCGAACCTCGGTCCTGTCTGCGTCGGCGTCGCACGCTCCAGGCAAACCATCACTGTCAACATCAGCCTCGGGACCCTTCTGCCGTTTCACCTCACGGCCCAAGGCAAGCTTTGGCTGGCGGAGATGACCCCGAGCGAACGCGAGCAACGCCTGCGCTCCCTGCCGGTCCTGGGAAGCACGCAACCGAATATGCGAATCCTGAACGCCGAGCTGAAGAAGATCCGAAAGGATGGTGTCGCGCTCAACCTTGGCGACAATGAGCCGGACATCGCCGCTGTCTCGGTTCCTGTGCGGGACAAAACGGGCAGGATGCGTCTTTCGCTATCGGTTTTCGGACTTCTGAGCCGATTCAACGATGACTTCGTATCGCGGAGCCGTCCTGCACTCTTGTCTGCGGCAACTGAAATTGGCAGAGGACTGTAACCACGCAATCCGAGAAACGGCCAGGGGGCCCAACCACGTATAGGCAGGTTTCAAGCCGGCCCCCAAGGCAACCATGGAAGGATTTCGGTCAGCCGTCCGCCGGGATCACCGTGACCTCGTCGGCGATCTCGAACCGCATCAGGTCCTCGCCCATGACCAGTTCGCCGGAGTAGCCCGCCTTCGTGCGTTCCATGATCTCGCTGCGCTCGACACCGTAGGCGACCACGTGGGTGAAGGCCGCGACCTTGGGCTTCGCTTGCGAGAAGACCGACGCGGCCTCCTCGGGCGAGGTGTGGTGGCCGATGACGTGGGCGAGCCGCTCGGAGCGTTGCAGCTCCTCGGGCGGGGCGGCCGCCACCTCATGCACCAGCAGGTCCACGCCTCGTGAGAACTCGATGAGGTTCTCGCTGTAGCGGGTGTCGCCGGAGAGGACCGCGGACCGTCCCTTGTAGTCGATGCGATAGCCGAAGGCCGGCTTGACGGGCGCGTGGTCCACGTCGAAGACGGTGATCTTGAGGCCGTCCGCCTCGTAGACGAAGCCCTGCTCCACGTCCTCGGCGACCACCTCGACGCCGCCGGGGTCGAGCCGCTCGTCCACGTCGCGGCGCAGGTGGATGTCGTACTCGAAGGCCTCCGCCAGCTTCGACATCATCCGGCTGGTTCCGTCCGGTCCCCAGACGTGCAGCGGCCGGTTTCCGCGGCCGAAGATCCACGGCGTCAGCCAGAAATCGGGGATGCCGACGATGTGGTCGGAGTGCAGATGGGTGAGGAACAGGTACCGGAGTTCGCCCATGGGGACCCCGGCCTCCTCCAAGCGCTGCAGCGTGCAGCGGCCGCAATCGAAGACGAAATACTTTCCGGCCGCCTCCACCATGGCCGCCGGCCCCGTGCGCCCGGGCTGGGGCTTGGGCCGGCCGGTGCCCAACAGCGTCACCCGGAGCGCGTCCGTTCCTTCATGTGCACGCTCCATGTTCACGACGTCGCGGTGTCTTCCAGGAGCAGCAGGCCCATTCCGGTGAGCATGGGGGCGTAGTAGTTCTGGTGCACTAGCCTCACCTCGGGGGACATGGCGCCGCGCATGCCCAGCCACATGATCATCTCCACGGCCTCGGCGCCCCCCTGCACCATGTAGTCGTGGTGCGACAGCCCCACCAGCTCCTCGGGTCCGTTCACGACGCGCTCCATGAAGCGCCGGTCCCACTCCTCGTTGCGGAAACCGAAGCGCTCGCCGTGGAGCTGATGCGAGAGTCCGCCGGTACCGAGTACGGCCACGCGGATATCCTCGGGGTAACTCTCCACGGCCAGGCGCAGGGCCTGCCCCAGCTTCCACAGGCGGCGCGCGGTCGGCAGCGGGTGCTGAACCACGTTGACCGCCACCGGCACCACCTTGATGTCCCACCGGGGCTCGTGGGCCCAGAGCATCGGCAACGGCGTCAGCAGCCCGTGGTCCACCGTCAGTTCCTGGCACACGGTCATGTCGAACTCGCTCTCGCGGATCAGCGACTCGGCCACGTGCCATGAGAACTCGGGATCGCCGGGAACCGGCTCCAGCGGGCGCGGGCCCCAGCCCTCGTCGGCCGGCGGGTAGCTATCCGCCACGCCCATGGCGAAGGTGGGGTACTTGTCGAAGAAGAAGCCCGAGCCGTGGTCGTTGTAGATGAAGATGGCGACGTCGATGCGGGCTTCCCGGAGCCACTCCATGGCCGGGCGGTAGCCGTCGAACAGCGGCTTCCACTCGGGAGCGTCCTGCTTGCCCTGGTCGAACGCCGCCCCCGCGGCCGGGACGTGGGACGATCCGATTCCTGCGACGATCTTGCCCATGCTACCTGGCCCCCTGAACCTTTCGCGTGCTGAGGAATTCCTCCAGCGTCTCGCCGCGGAACGCCGCGCCGATATGCTGGAGGCTGTCGCCCGTCACCGAGCCCATCTTGTACATGAAGTAGATGTTGGCGCCGCCCTCGCGTGCCAGCGCCAGCCAGTCCTTCTCCCGCAACTTTTCCTTCTCCCACTCGGACAGCCCGAAGCGGTCCATCAGCGCCTCGGCATCCTCCTTGTAGGCGGCCCGGTTCTCCGCCTTGTTAAGGCCAAAGAAAAACTTGTTGAGACGGTAACCCTTGCGCGACAGGGCTCCGTCGAACACGTAGGTGCCCTCGATCTTCTCCGAATCGTGCCCAGACTCGCTCATGGCCGCTCCCTCCGTGTCTCCCGTGTGCTGAACGCCGAACATAAAATGATTCGAATACCCGGTCAAACCCGACCTTAGTGTCGTGTCCCGTAAATTCCTGCGATAATTTGCTGGTCCTTTTCGCCGTCGGCCGCGTTGCTCTTCCTCGCGTGGTGCCCGCCACTGCTCGTCATCGCGCCTTGCCGACGACAAAAATTCCTGCGCAACTTATCGCA
>JAJDTQ010000278.1 GCA_022827045.1 Candidatus Binatia bacterium | reverse complement strand
TGATGTTGACGGCGGCGATGGCCGCGGTTGGTTCGCCGTCGACGAAGCAACTGACGAGGCAGAAGTTTTGGAACCGGCCGCTGGTCAGGGCCTCGAACGCGCGGCGATGATCTTCGGTAATGTTCGTGTCGGGCATGGCGGCAACCTCCGTGGGGGATGACGTGGGGGAGTCCGTCCTCGGACCCCCGGTGACTCGCCCCGCCCCGCCGACCACCACCTTCCGGCGGCCGGCGGCGTGTCGGTGAGGCCGAAGCGCCCGGGCCCGGCAGGCGGGACCGCCGCCGCGACGGATCAGCGAAGATGACGGTCGTCGTGGAGCAGCTCATCCTCCATTTTGCGGAGCCAGGAATACCGGCCCGTCTTGAAAGTGAACTCGTGCAATTCGCTGTCGTCTTTCGGGAGCTCGTAACGGGAGAAGGCGGACCAGTCGCGGTGACGGAACCCCCGCCACAGGGCGCCCGCGAGGCTTGTGGCGAAGGCCCAGGCAATCGCTCCGATCCAGAGCAGGCCGATGTGTTTGGCGCCCGCGCCGAGCGCGAGCGCCGCCGTGGTGTAGACGGCGGCGAGGACGAGCCCGCCGAGCACGAAGGCGCGGGCGCGCCAGGTGCGTCCAGCGCGTTCCCGACCCGAATCCGGGCCGCGATTCTGTGTAGTGAGTGTTCCTGTCATGGTTCATAGCCTCCACTCTGCCGGCGGCACTGCGCGAACGCCCGCCGCTTCACCGTGCTTCGCCCCTTCCCCGGCTCGCCCCGGGCTCCTGATGGCGCGGGTCCGGATCTCGACGGGCGACGCACCCGGCCGGCGGAGGCGGGAGCGTTCACGGCCGCACGAGCGGTCGCGTTCCGGTGCGACCGCAACTGGTTTGCGGCAGGCAACGTGCGGCGCTACGTTTGAGCCGATGGGACTCGTGGTGAGGGGTCGGCTTGAAGCGTCGTCTGTGTCGATCCGGAGAAACGCGCGGACGGGCTGACGCCGTCCATCACGAAAGATTCAACTCAGGGGGCAGCACGCAATGAGGAAGTCCGATATCGCCGTCCACGTCGCCGGCCGGGTCTCGCTGAAGAAGGCCCAGGCGGAGGGCGCGGTGGATGCGGTGTTCGAGGTCATCCGGGACGCTCTGGCGAACGGGGACACGGTGTCCGTCCGGGGGTTCGGCACGTTTTCGACGAAGAGCCGGCCGGCGCGGACGGGGCGGAATCCGCGGACGGGGGAGAGCGTCGCCATCGCGGCGTCGAAGGCCCCCTCGTTCAAGGCCGCCAAGGCCCTACGGGATGGATTGCGTTAGGGATCGGCGCGTTGGCCTGAATCGGAGACGCCGCATGGCTTGCGGAATCCGGCAACGGCGGCCCGGCGGTGGTCTGCCGAGTGTGGGGTTGCCGCAAGGTGGCGAGCCTTGGTGGCCAACGGTGCCGTCGTGCCGGCCGCGGGTGCTCATCGGCCATTGTTGACAGTCGCCACGGGCGGCTGACACTATGGCGGGATGACCGGGCGGCAGTTCATCGCCAGGGTCCGCAAATGGGCAAGGGCCCGGAATCTGGCGATTCGCTTCGTGGTGTCGGAAGGGCCGGGGTCGCACGGAACGCTCTACGCGGGCGATCGCAAGACGACCGTCAAGGATCGAAAGAAGGAGATCGGCAAGGGACTGCTCGCCAAGATGCTCGCCGACCTCGGGATCGACGCGGACGAATTCTAGCGGGTGAGCACGGGAGCTTCCCGAACATGGAGAACCGAACCGATGTCTGACACTTACAACTATCCCGCCGACATCGAACGCGACGGGGACGGCCGCTATGTCGTCGCGTTCCCGGATTTCGGGTGGGGCGCGACGGACGGCGCGACTCGCGACGAGGCGCTGGTCGAAGCCCGCGACCTGCTCCGGGAGCTGATCGCGGCCACCATGCGCGAGGGCAAGGACCTGCCGAAGCCGTCGCGCGCGACCAGGCGCCGGCCGATTGTCGTTCCCCCGGTGCCGATTGCGCTCAAGGCTGCCCTCTACGAGGCGTTCCGCAAGGCCGGCATGTCGCAACGTCGTCTCGCCCGCGACCTCGATGTCGCCGAGAGCGAAGTGCGGCGCATGCTGAATCCGGATCACGTCACGAAGGCGGCCGCCATCGACCGCGCCTTGCGCCGGTTGGGGAAGCGTGTGAGCGTGACGGTCGGCGAAGCCGCTTGATTCGTTTTCGGTCACCTCGCATACCGCACGGTTTGTCCGCCAGAGATTGGCGATTTGCACGGTACCGCCAATCAGGGTCCGCGCCGCGAAGTGGTTGAAACCACAATTCAAGAGAATCACAATTCAATTGACCCCATCCTTGGCCCCTTGGTTCGACCGGGGTGGCCGTTCGACAATGTTACTTCGGCACTGTCACACGCGTTTCGGGAAGCAACAATTATGCGCGAACTCATCCGCGGGATACACGAAGGCATCCACAACGCAAACCTTGATTACGAGACGTGGTCGCGAGGCGAATGCTGGTTGAACGATTCTGCTTGCGAGGGGCTGATGGTCGTCGGCATCGCCAGGACCGTGGCGGAGCAACGTCAAGGTGTTGACGAGAAGAGTCTCCGGCTCGAGATGGCCTTTGCTGAGATTTCGGCCAATAGTGCCGACGACGGTCGCCGGGTGGACATTGCGCTGCTCGATGATGGGAATCCGGAATGTGTCATTGAGGCGAAACGGGATTGGAATAGGACTGATTGCGAAGATGACCTGAACCGGCTCAGAGGACTCGTCGAAAATGGGAATGTGCCCCGTGGAGTCCTAGCGGTATTCATCGCAAACGGTGCTGGACGTCTTGATGAGAGGCTGGAACGGGCCGAGAAGGATATCGAGGAGTGGCGTCGAGGACTGAATGCCTTGACGGTGAATGTTTCCCGCGGCCAGCCTTGGGACTACCCTATGGATCGGCGTTTTAGCGGCAACTATCAGGGGTGGAGGGCAACGAGCATTTGTGTCGACATCACAAGGGCATGAAAGCGATGGATTCGGAGTATTGTTTCCAACTCCCGGAATGGCGCATCGTAAGTGCCGGGTTGCACGACAGTTTGCGGAACGATACGTGACCTTCAGAGACAGAGAAAACAGAGGTTTGACCTGCGGCGTTCCGGTGAGTTTACTTCTCCAGCTACAATTCCGAAGATAAATTAGATCGCTGAAGGCCGCCGTCTGGGGAATTGGAGGAAGTCGTGGAAGGTTGTAGACAAACGGTGGTTGATTCTCGAGTTGACGGGATAGCCTGTCAATACTGGGAGACGGCTCCTGTGCTAGCTGAGAGATGCATCCCATGCGCCCCGACCTATTCATAGAAAGAGAACCGGAGCGTATTCTCGCTCACATCGAGGAAATCGTCGCTCTAGCCGATTCCGAGAGAAGCGGGCTCGGGTTCCTGCCGGAGCAGGCGTTGCGGGACGGGATTGTTCGAGGGAAGTTGCTGGCGCTCTTTGATCGATCTCTCGATCGACAACGATTGGTTGGCTATGTACTTTACAGCGGCGTGTTTCCCTACGCAAAGATCCAACAGATAGCGACGATCAACTCCTATCGGCAGCAAGGCGTGGCCTCCGCCCTCATTCGCGCTTTGGTCGATGAACTTGAGCAATTCGGCTTCATGACGATTCGCGCCTACGTGGCGTCGGACTTGAGCCCCGCGCTTGCCTTCTATCGAAAGAATGGTTTTGAACGCGTGCGGACGCAACCGGGAGGCGCGTCGCGGCATAGACAGATCGTCGTCCATGTCCGCGAACTAGATACGGACACGCTATTCTCAAGAGAAAACGGTACTGCAGATGAAATCGACTTGGGAATCCGTGGACGAAGCGCGCGGGAAGCGCCTTTCTTTGCACTAGACCTCAATGTCTACTTTGACTTGGTACTCAACCGTTCTCAGTCGGAGTCCGCACGAAAGTTGTTTGGTGCTGCCCTTGCCCACACAGTGCGTCTCGCCGTTGCGGATGAGTTTGTAGGGGAGCTCCGGCGAACATCAGAGCAAGCCGCCGAGGATCCAGTTCTTCAACTCGCTTTGCGTTTGCCACGCATACCCAAGGCTGATGCATCTCAACTTCAGGAACTTCGGGATCAGATGCATGACGTTGTCTTCATCCAAGGCCGGGCATCGGGGGCTCGACGTACCCAAGCGTGGAGCGATGCCAGCCACCTTGCGCATGCCGCACTCGCTCGTGCGTCGGCGTTCGTAACTAGGGATGGTGCTATCCTGCGAAGCCGCACCGAGTTGCTGAGACGATTCGGCATCGACATCCTATCAGTGGACGAAGTGTTGATGCTCCTTCCTTCCGACGCTGCTCGTCCGCTGGAGCCGCGGTACGGTGCCGGGTTTGTTTGTGCTGACGTGAGTGCACAAACCGTCCGAGGATACATGGAGGATCAGAGCCTGCCGCGGGGATTGGTGGATGAATTCGCCGCGGACGGGGGACATTCTTTTGAATTCACCCGGATGGCGATATCTCGGAACGACGATGTAGTAGCCTGCGCTGTACTGCTTGAGCCCAGGACACCACAACCGGTTTGCCGGTTATTCATTCATGGTCGACCAGAAACGTTGGACGTTGAATTGTACGTTGACCATTTACTTGACGCGATGTTGCGTAGGGCAAGTGCGACAGGTGCGAGGGTGATCGAATTGGAGCGTGTGGCAGGGCAGTCGACGGTGACTACAGCTGCACGAGCGTGCGGTTTCGTGCGCCAGCCTTCCACGTCGACTTTCGTTAAGGTGGTAATGGGACGCCCGGTCACGATCACCAACTGGAAAGCCGCCACCCGAGAGCTAAGGCTACGGACGGGTTTGGAATTGCCCGCGGAAATGCCAACAGGTCCTGCCGCAGAAAGATTTTCTGTCAAGACGGGTCAGGGTGAAGAGATCAGCCTGTCCCTCAAGGGCCTCGAAAATCTGTTGGGGCCGACGCTTCTAATACGGGCCGATCAAGACGGCGTTATTGTCCCGATAACGCGAGACTATTCGAAGGATCTCTTGGGTGCCGACACACAGATGTCTCTTGGTCTTGTTCATGACAAGGATGCAGGATTTCGATCTCAACGGGTGTACGTGAATACACCACGCGCGGTGAATGCTATGCGCCCTGAGTCACCCATTCTATTCTACGAGTCGATGAACCGTGGCGGCAGGGGTTGCATTGTCGCGGTTGCCCGTATCGTCGACGCTGAGATTAGAAACAAGGCGGATATTCCCAAAGAGTCGCGAAGGCGCTTGGTTGTCGAAGTAGGCAGTTTTTCGAAGAGCGATGAACTACTTGTAACGAGCTTCGAGAACACCTTCCTCCTGCCGAGGCCGGTGCCTCTCGATTGGCTGAAAAAAGCAGGGGCGGTGGACAACGCGAACCTGGTTACCGCTAAGCGGGTATCGAGTTGCACAGTGGCCAGTATCTTGGATAGGGGGTGGGGTGAGTGAGAAACGGCGACGAAGCGTTAATTTCAATCAAGCCAAATTATGCGCGGGCGATACTGGCCGGTACCAAGACGGTAGAGTTGCGTCGTAGAATTCCAACAATCGGGCAGGGAACGAGACTCTGGATCTATGCAACGCTCCCTCTAGGAGCAATCGTCGGTTCAGCGATTGTTGCCGACATCATTAGGGGGACGCCTGCTGCAGTGTGGAAAACTTATAGGGGTTGCGCGGCGGTGAGCCGACGCGAATTTGATGAGTACTTTAGGGGAACGAGTCGTGCCTTGGCGTTGGTTCTCTCCGATGTAATAAAGCGGCGCGAAATTGGAATTGACAAGCTGCGGGAACTCTCGCACGGGTTTCATCCGCCGCAGGTGATGGCGCGACTTTCTCGACAGGAAACGGCGTGGTTGTCGAGACGAGCGCGGGCCATGGCTTAGGACGTGTCGTCAAGCTGCGAT
>JAJDTQ010000003.1 GCA_022827045.1 Candidatus Binatia bacterium | reverse complement strand
TGATGTTGACGGCGGCGATGGCCGCGGTTGGTTCGCCGTCGACGAAGCAACTGACGAGGCAGAAGTTTTGGAACCGGCCGCTGGTCAGGGCCTCGAACGCGCGGCGATGATCTTCGGTAATGTTCGTGTCGGGCATGGCGGGCAACCTCCGTGGGGGGTGGCGTGGGGGAGTCCGTCCTCGGACCCCCGGGACTCGCCCCGCCCCGCCGACCACCACCTCCCGGCGGCCGGCGGCGTGTTGGTGAGGCCGGAGCGCCCGGGCCCGGCAGGCGGGACCGCCGCCGCGACGGATCAGCGAAGATGACGGTCGTCGTGGAGCAGCTCGTCCTCCATTTTGCGGAGCCAGGAATATCGGCCTGTCTTGAAAGTGAACTCGTGTAATTCGCCGTCGTCTTCCGGTAGCTCGTAACGGGAGAACGCGGACCAGTCGCGGTGACGGAAACCGCGCCACAGAGCGCCTGCGAGGCTGGCGGCGAAGGTCCAGGCAATGGCCGCCATCCAGAGCGGGCCGACGTGTTCCACGCCGGCGTCGAGCGCGAGGATGGCGGCGGTGTACACGGCGGCGAGGGCGAGCCCGCCGAGCACGAAGGCGCGGGCGCGCCAGGTGGTCGGGCGCACGGTGCGGTCCGGGGCCGGGCTTCCGTCCTGAGTTGTAAATGTGCTCGTCATGGTTCATGGCCTCCACTCTGCCGCCGGGATTTGCCGGAGCCCGACCTCGGACTCCGAGGGACTCGCTCGGCCCTAGCTGGCCACGAGCTCCCACGGGCAGGCCGCGTGTAGGAGGAGGCCGAAGGGCCCGGTCGATGTGTGGCTGGAGACCGGGCTGGCATGCCTGTCCAAGGCATGGTCGTCCAATCCCGTCAGCGGTTTATTCCTGGGCCGCTATGGATGCGAGCCGCAACGCAAGGGCGAAAAGGGGACTTGGGGAAGGAACGGTACTGTTGTTGGGCACGCTACGGATTGCTAACCCCATCGTCTTGGTTCGGATGGTGGTATTGTTGCAGATACGGACGGGGAGGTTTGCAGCCGGAAGTCGACCGTAGAAGGAAGTGAGGCAGGGAAGTGCGAATGGCCGGCTGGTCCCCTAGCAGGCCGTGGGAAAACCACGGATTTGAGTGTGGTGACGGATGCAAAGGGAAGCAGCCCCACGACGGTATGGGATAGGGGTTTTTCGGGGTCTTGCCATGCCAACGACCGTGGCGCAGGGGTACGACCGCCCGGGAAGCGTGGTCATGTGCCGACTGACAGAGTACGCAGCCGCCCCAAGATGTAGGCACCGAAGATCAGGGTGAACTGGACGTCCACCTTCGGAAGCACCCGATGCTTGAGTTTGCGCAACCCGCCGACGGTCTTGGCCCAGCCGAAGGCTTCCTCGATCGCCTTGCGCACTCGATGGCTCTGAGCGTAGCCAGGGTGGCGGGTGGTGCGGTGGTCAATGGCCGACCGCCGGTGGGTGTCGTTCTACCCCACGTGAGGACTGACGTTCGCCCAGCGCAACCCCTGGACAAAGTCACCGGTATCGTACCCCTTGTCGGCACCTACAGATCCGTGCCTCCCATCGATTCCTCCACCTCGGTACGAACATACGATTATACTTGTCCGCGTCAGATAGACTTTTTCAACAACCTGCTAGGCTTGTCTTTGCGTGCCGGCGTGAGAAAATACCCTCCCACCAGTACAACGGCAAACGATACGAACATTCCGACGTACACGACGACATGAACATAAACAACTATGTCCTTAAGGAACCGACCGGACAGGTGGGCCGAAACATCATGGATCTGCAAGAAGATACATGTAAGAAAAGCGACGCCAAACACTACTACAAAGAACTTTACAACTCTTCGTATCCGCAGGAGGGTCGTTCGACATCCCAGTGCATACGTGACGATGGAAGCAAAACTTGCAACCAACGCGGCGGTCCGGTCAAGATTTGGCTGCCAGTAGTCTGAAATAAGTGGAAACGATACAAGTTGATCAAGATGTGGAGCAAGCGCAGCCGCGACTGTCAGCGGACCCCAAGCCGCCAAGCCCTTCAAAAACGCCACAACCGTACCCCGCTCCGCCACGCTACCGACCGACCATATAGACCGCCATTGGAACCTGGCTCACCTCGTTGCCGCGAAAGTCGTTTACGAGCAACGAGGTGGTTGCAAAGAGCACTTGGTTTATGTTCCTAAATTTTTGTCGAACTTTTATCGAGGTTCCGATCATTCTTTTCTTCGTGATCACTTTGGGCTTTCCATCGACCGCCACTGGCTCCCGAAACCGGTCCGGTAACCGTGGATCGCGGAACCGTAGAGAGGCCAACCTCGGGACAGCAAAATCACCGAAACGTTTAAGCTTTTCCCTGTCCTTCGCGCGGAACCAAACCGTAAGCACGTATTGTATTTGTCGCGATAGTTCGACGGAGGAGGTCATGGCGATGCCGAGTCGAACCAACGACCGTAGTGGTTTGTCCCGGCTCACAGGGACGAAAACTTCATCATAGTTAGTGATTCGGATGGGTCGACCACCATTAAAAGCCTTTCGCAATGCTGCCCGTTCGTCGGTGACGCTCGAACTGTCGCGATCTTGTGTAGTGCCGCTTGTCGGCTCTGATGAGTCACTCGTGGCGGTGGATCCGGGCGAATCGCATGCTGCCTCGTCTTTCCAGCATGTTGTTGATACGTGTTGCAACTGGTCACGGTTGTCGCCGTACCAGAGTTCCTTTGTCCGTTTTTCGTCCGAGGCGGAGTTTTGCGTGACGCGCCTCAGCCTTCGATCGTGTCCGTCGGTCCAACCGCTGGCGAGTATACCCTTCCAGTGCGTCCATAATGGGTTGCGATGGCGATTTTCGATACAACGTCCAAATACGAACTTCGTCGGTTCGGTTTTGGATGTGCGTCGTTTCTTCCAGGATTCCCAAGTAAAAGTGTATCTCCCGCTGTCGATGTCACCGTCCTCCTTCCCTTCTTTCGCCATCGGGCACTGGTCCGCATAAGTCTGGGCTGCCGTGGCTACGAGCAATAAGGACGCCGCTACGAGGTAGCGTATTATACGAAGACTTGGGGGCATGTACTCGGCTCCTGTTGGATTGCTGACGGTTCCCTGAGGTGAATCCTCCGGCGACGGCCGCAGTTCTTCTCGGACGATCGCTGGTGCAGCTTCCCGGCTCCGGCGATTCTCGGTACCGCGGCGTACGAGCAGCAACATCTACTGCTTCTGACGGTGGAGTGCAAGACTCCCAAGGAATTCGTTGACGAAGAACGCGCGGACCCGCGTTGACGAGCCGTGGCCTCTAGCGCTGGCGATCCAGACGCGAAAGTCTACAGGTAGACGGCATGGCCGGAATACGATCATCGGTTCAACCGGTGGTGGGTGTGCGAGGTTGGAAGGTGACATATTGAGTTATCTGCGGCGGCTTTTGGGCGGCCACGGAAGTGTGCCGTCAAGTTCTTTGAGCAAAGGTTCATTGTCTTCGTCCTCGTCCCAACGTTCACGCACCGGCTTCAGACTCTCGTCAAACCAGACGAGTGATAGACACTGATTCCATTCCGGCAGCAGGACGGCTTCTTCCGCGACTAGCGGCCGGTTCTGGAAGCCTTCGGCGAACCACACGTCCGTTGAGATCTCGTCGTAGTCCTGGATCTTCGCACCACCGTGCATCAGGTGGTGGGCGACGCTGCCTTCCGGCACAGGGACCTTGACATCGATCCAGCCGTTCAACTCACTCAGATACTTGGATCGGGACACATAGCGGATCCATCCGTCCTCGCTTAGAACAAACGCGCAGGGCTCGTTTGCGTTCACGGCGAATCGAGACCCCGTTGCCGTCAATGATGCCTTGTACGCCTCCGCCAAGGACTTGACCGCATCCAGGGAAATATCCGTGTCGGCGACTTCCTTGGCGAAGGAATCGTAGGGAAGCAAACACTCGGCGGCGAAAACATCGCAAAGTATCTCTTCCTCGGGTCGTTGTCGGTAGCGCAGAAGCACGTCGGTCTTTAGCGTCTCGCCGTGATGCCGCGAGGGCAGTCCGAGCACGATGTGGGCAATCTCGTGCAACACGGTGAAGCGTTGCCGTTCTTCCCTGTGATTGCCGTTGACGATGATGAGGTGTTTGCCCTTGAACGGGGTCATCTGGCCGGATTCGTCGTCAGCTAGATCGTAGACGATCTTGATCTTCGCCTCTGCCGCAGCAGCCAGATGCTTGATGTCGACGGGTACAGATTCGTTACCGGTATCTCCGACGAATTTGCGAGCCCTGAGAATCGTTTGGAACTCGTCCATCACCCTTCGTCTTCATCAAAAAACTGGGCCAAACGGTCCACGTGTCGGCGCCACTCGTCAGCGGTTTCTGGACGCTTTCCTCTGAAGCTCATTTGGTGAGCAGGTTCAAGCAAGTCCAGCGGCCGACCCTCGTCTTCCACGAACACGTCGATGAGGGTGCGGTTGACAGCCTTTCCGACCAGTTGCCGCAAGAGATCCGCCCTCCGGGGGGTCAACTTCAAGGTGCGGACAAACGCGTCGACTACCTGCTCGGAGGGCGCCGTCTTCTCCTCCCTTTCAAGCCGGTGAATGTACGCGTGGTCGATGCCGCACAGCTTGCCGAACTCCCGTAGGCTCAGATTGCGGGCTTCGCGGAATTTTCTCAGCGTGTAGCCGAACGACATGCTTCCCCCCTTGACATAAATCCTCGCTGACGGTATGTTGTCCGCATGGACAACTAAAGTCGGGCAAAGCTTGAATTTCTCGTGGTCTTTAGCGCTGGAGAACGCTGTTGCCCGTCGTCTGCACGGGCACCAAGATAGCTCATTATGGCATCTGCGACAAGGATTGTCTGACCCCATGTGTGATCGAACCGCCCAACGGAATGCGGGTGTGGATGGCGAAGGACCCTGATCTGCCATGACGAACACAGGACTACAGCCGCCTCGCCGCCTCCTGTCCATCGACGGGGGCGGGATCCAGGGGACGTTTCCTGCCGCTTTCCTCGCAGGGCTCGAACAGCACCTGCCGAAGCCTATAGGCAGCTACTTCGATCTGATCGCCGGCACGTCCACCGGCGGCATCATCGCCGTAGGGCTCGCGATGGGGCTCCGCGCGACCGAACTGCTCGATCTCTACGAGCAGCGCGGCCTGGAGATCTTCGGCCAGGGCCGCGGACCAGTCGCCGACTTCATACTCGGCAAGCTGCGCCTCGGGCGGTGGCTGATTATGCAAAAATACGATGCTAGGCCCCTCCGAACCGTTCTCGAAGAAGTTCTCGGCGATCGCCGAATCGGTGAGGCCAAGACGCGCCTGCTCGTTCCCGCGTGGAATCCTGTGGCACGCTGCGTCTACGTCTACAAGACCGCGCACCACCCGCGCCTTCGCAACGACTACAAGTGCCTAGCGGTCGACGCCGCAATGGCAACCGCTGCCGCACCCACCTACTTCCGCCAACACGTGACGCAGGATGCGGCTGGTCTGACCGATGGTGGGACTTGGGCGAACAACCCTACGGCCCTGGCTGTCGTCGAGGGAATGGCGATGCTGGGCTGGCCGCGCGACTCGCTGCACGTTCTCAGCCTCGGCTGCCTCGACGAGACGTACAGCGTTCACAAGTGGGCGGGTATCGGCACGTTGGGTTCCAAGATCGTCAAGCTCTTCATGGACGGTCAATCCCACGGCGCGATGGGAGTCGCGAAACTGCTTACCGGCCACGAGCACGAGCGGGAGGCAATCTACCGGATCAACCATACCGTCCCGTTGAACGCCTTCAAGATGGACGACGCCCGCGTCATCCAGGACCTTAAGGGGCTCGGACACTCTTTCGCGCGTGATCGGTACCCGGTCCTCGCACCCGTATTCTTTAACGCTCCGGCGGAGACGTTCTCCCCGGTCTATCGGCTCTAGTAGAGGGTCTTCAAAACAGAGGAGGTTGCAACCATGTCCGTAGATTTCAGCAAGACTAACGAGTTCCTAGAGGGAGTCGCCAGCGAGATCGACATACCGCCGAGCAAGTATCAGGACGCTGTGGACCGTTACCATGCGGTCGGGCGTTGGCTCGAGGATGGCGACTATCCTGGATGCTCGGCCCAGCTTGTCATCTACCCCCAAGGATCGTTCCGGCTCGGGACAGTTGTCAGGCCCATCCGCCACGGCACCGAGGCAAGCTACGACATCGATCTGGTGTGCGAGATGCCCCTAGGCAAGCATTTTACTACTCCGCAGATGGTCAAGCGGATGGTGGGCGACCGGCTCCGGCAACACGAGACCTACCGTCGGCTTCTCGATACCGAAGGCCGACGGTGCTGGACCCTCGAATACGCCGAACAGGACCGCGTGGGGTTCCATCTCGACGTCTTGCCCGCCGTTCCGGACGAAGAGGGGGTCCAATGCACCGCTATTGCAATTACCCACAAGAGCGACGGCGGCTACTCCTGGTCGGCAAGCGACCCACGCGGGTACGGCACTTGGTTCGATGGCAGGAACGCCGCTGCATTTGCGCGTGTCGTCGTCGAACAGAAGCGGTTCATCCAGCGTCACGCATCCCTCATTTATGCGAGCGTCGACGACGTCCCGGATCAGCTGGTCCGGACGCCGCTGCAGCGGTCGGTCCAGCTCATGAAGCGGAATCGCGACCTGCACTTCAATGGTCCCGAGAGGATTGACCACGCGCCGATCTCGGTCATCATCACGACCCTTGCCGCGCACCTCTACCAGGGCGAACCCGACACGCATTCCGCCTTGGCCGGCATTGTTGGCAGACTCCAGAGACATGCGGGGCTCGTGGAGGGCAGAGCGATCGACCCGTCTCTGGCGACAATGGGTCTCATCCAGCGGCTCCCGAACGGCAGGTGGTATATCGGCAACCCGGTCAATCCGGCCGAGAACTTCGCGGACCGATGGCATGAGGACGATCACGCACGTGCACGGGCGTTCTTTTCTTGGGTGACCGGCTTGCAAAAGGACCTGCTGAATCCTCAGCCCGAGACGAACCCACGTCTGCTCCAGGAGAATCTGGCCCGGGTGTTGGGGACCGCTGCGGTAGCCAAGCATTTTGACGTTCTCGTTCCATCGGCCGGGGCCGTGGAGCCGCGCCCGCGAATCCACATCAACAGGCCCGCGAAACCGTGGCGACGCAGGTGACGGAGGATTTACGGAAGCAGATCGTCGAGCTAAGTGCCGTCCACAAGGGACTGATGGACATCGTCGAGCACGATGCAGAAACCCTCTTGTCCGGCACGTTGGATTTCGAGGCGTCCGCCGACGGGCTGGAAACCATCACTGCCTCGTTCGACATCGAACTGACTATTCCGCACGTGTTCCCCGACCGATTACCGCGGGCGAAGGAGATCGGTGGTCGGATCGGGGCCGATTACGAACATCTCAATACGGATCGCACCCTTTGCCTCGCTGTCCCGATTGAGCAGCGACGCGTGTTTCTTGAACAGCCGACTCTCCTGGGATTCGTAGATCGGCTGCTAGTCCCCTATCTGTATGGGTACTGTTTCTGGAGCAAACACGGTTATCACCCGTTCGACGAAGCGGCGCATGGATATGAGGGCATCCTTCGCCACTATGTCGATACGCTTGGCCTACGAGGTCCCCTTGAGGCGCTGGCCGTCATCTGTTTCCTCTTAGAGCATGGATACCGCGGGCACCACGACTGTCCATGTGGAAGCGGTCTTAAAGTTCGGGCGTGCCACGGATCAGTCTTGCGCGCTCTTCACGAGCACCATACGCCGGAGACCGTGCGCGGCGATTTCATGGCAATCTTTGGGGTCTGTTTCGCCGAATTTGAAAAAGGACAACTCTTTTTTCCGGGTCCACTGCGAAATCAACTGATCCGGCTACTGAATGGGTTTAAGGTCTGAAGGTACCGCGTTTCTTTGCCCTTCCGGCGGAACGCCTTACACCGGAACAAGAGGACGAAGGCCGTGAGGCAATGGCGGGGTGCTTCGCTTCTCCCGAAGCGGCCTGAACGTTCCCCAAGGGCCACGAGCTCCCGTCGTAGAACGGGTCCCATGATCCGGTCTGAACAACCAGGGCCCCGCCGCTTTGTTGAGATATCAGGCGGCCATGTCGATGCGGTCGCCCCAAGGCTGGCGGTTTCGCTCCGACGGGCACGGGTTCCAGCTGACCCACGCGACAGAAAACGGTGGCTCGGCCTCCGGGTAACTGGAGCACTCCATGTCGGTGAAGTAGAGGCACACCGCCGGTTGTATCCCCTGGTCGTCCAGCCACTCGAAGCCCGGGCGGAAGTCGGTGCCGCCCCGACCCTTGACCGTGATCTCTTCGGGGAGTTCGTCAGGCCCGTACTCGGCCGCGTCCCGCAGGGCGGCGTCGACCTGGAGCACGATGATCCTCTCGGGGCGGATCTCGTCAGCGACCTCGCGCAGTTCCGCCCAGAACTCGGCTAGGGTCTGGCCCGGAACGGAACCCGAGGTGTCGATGATGACGGCGATGGTGTCGATGCCCTCGGAGCGGATGGAGGGTAGGTAGAGGCCTGAATCGATGAAGCGGCGGTTGGGTGCGCTCCAACTGTAGTCGCAACGTGCGGCGTCGGTCATGTAGCGACGCAGGAGCGTCCGCCAGTCGAGCGTGCTTGCGTGGGCGTTTCGGACCGTCTCCTCGACGCCGCCCGGGACCTTACCCTCGGCCCTGGCGATGCTGAGGGCCTGGTGCGTGGCCTCGTCCCACGCCTGCTCCTCGGCGGCGGTGTCCACGGGCGCCTCGCCGGAACCGGAGCCGTCGCCTGCGCGAGAGTCTGCGTCCATGACCTCGCCCGTGCCGGCAGGATCGTGGCTCGGGGTCGCATCGGATGCGCCTTCCCGGTCGTGACTGTCCTCGTTCCGGCGGTCGCCTTGGTCGGCGGGATCGGACGGATCGCCGAATTCATCGCTGTCCCCGCCGGGAGGCGGCTGCCCGCCCGCCCCGTCGGCATCCTGGGGTTGGTTGCCGTCGCCGGAGTCGCCCTCCCCGGGCTCGGGCAGGTGGTTGTATGCCTGCTCCACGCTTTTATCTCTCAATGTAGGCAGGAATGCGCGCGAATGGACCGAAGTACCATAAATGACGTATTTTAGGTATCTTATCCAAGATGCTGGTAGGTCATGCGCACCCCTGTCCGCGCCCCGATTTCTTCTCTAGTGTTGAATATTGTGTTGAATATATCTCTCAGTCTGCTACAATACCCGCATGGACACCATCGAAAACCACACCGGCAAACGCACCGCCAGACTCAGGACCTCTCTGACCAAGCGCACCGTCGAGGCCCTCAAGCCCGACCTCAGACCCTGGATCGCATGGGACGACCGCCTTACAGGCTTCGGCGTAAGGGTCCAGCCCTCCGGCGCAAAGACTTTCGTCGTCAACTACCGCTCGGGCTCCGGCGGCCGGACTGCTCCCAACAAGCGCGTCACCCTCGGCCGCTTCGGCCGCATCACTCCGGACCAGGCCCGGCGCATGGCCCAGGAACTCCTCGGCAAGGTCGCCTCGGGCGAAGACCCTGCCCAGGAGCGCGCCGAGGCCAGGGTCATGCCCACCCTGGTCCAGGCCTTCGAGGACTACCTCAAGGCC
>JAJDTQ010000142.1 GCA_022827045.1 Candidatus Binatia bacterium | reverse complement strand
GTGGACGTTCACGCTCGCCGGGGTTCATCATCGCCACCTTCTGCCTGGCGCAATCCCTGGCCCAGATCGGCGCCATGGCCTTTGCGGCGCTGCTGCCGGCCTTCTTCGCGGAATGGTCCCTCACCCACGCGGAGGCGGGCTGGCTTTCCGGCATCATGTTCGGCGCATACGCCGCGGCGGTGCCGGTCCTTTTGCCGATGACGGACCGCGTCGAGGCGCGCAGGGTCTACGCGGCCGCGGTCTCCGCAACCATGCTGTCCCATCTCGGCATGGCTTTCCTTGCGGACGGCTTCTGGACCGGCATGGTCTTTCGCGCGTTGAACGGCATCGGCTGGGCCGGCACCTACATGGTGGGGCTCAAGGCGTTGTCCGACCAGGTGGAGGGGCCGGCGCAATCGCGCGCCGTGGCCGTTCATGGCGCCAGCACCGGGATCAGCAGCTCGTTCTCCTTCGTCATCGCCGGCGCGGTGACGTCGTACTTCGGCTGGCAGGCCGCGTTCATGGTCGGGGCGGGCGGGGCTTTCGGCGCGCTGCTCGTGGCCGTGACGCTGTTCCCGGCAGGTCCGCGCCGGGAGAGACCCGCTCCGACGGTGCGGTTCGGGGACTTCAAGCCGGTGCTGCGCAACGCCTCGGTCATGGCCTATGCCCTGGGCTACTGCGCGCACACCTGGGAGATGTTCGTCGTCCGTTCCTGGGTGGTGACCTTCCTGACCTTCGCGGCGGCACAAGGCGGGGGTGCGCCGAACTTCCTGGTTCCGACCATGGTGGCGACCCTGGCGAGCCTGCTCGGCACGGTTTCCAGCGTCCTCGGCAACGAGATGGCGCGGCGCATGGGGCGCAAGCGCTGGATCCTGCTCGTATTCACGGCATCCATGGTGCTGGCGCTGCTGGTCGGGTTCACGGCGGGGATGGGATACGGCGCGGCCACCGTCGTGTGCCTCCTGTACAACGCGGTGATCTACGCGGATTCCTCGTCGCTGACCGCCGGCACGGTCGGCAATGCCGACCCGGAGAGGCGCGGCGCCGCGCTGGCCGTGCACGCGATGCTGGGCTACGGCGGCGGCTTCGTTGGACCGCTGGCGATGGGCCTGATCCTGCACGTTCTCGGCGGCGAAAGCGTGCTCAACTGGGGCATCGGCTTCGGCCACATCGCCATCGTGCTGCTGGTGGGGCCGCTGGCGATCCGCGTTCTCAAACCGCGTGACCTGCCGGGTGACCGGCCCGGCACCGCCTAGTGGCCTGTCCGATCAGGAATATCGGCGCAAGGAACTGGCGAGACCCACGAGGGAAAGACTGTAGATGAGCCATTTTGACGGATCGAAATTGTACCACTGGGGGCCGTTCCGATAATCACTTTGATACCGGTGGTGATAGTTGTGGTAGCCCTCCCCGAAGGTGATGAGCGAGACCCACCAACTGTCACGGCTGGAATCGAATGCGCCGTGAGGTTGGGAACCCCACAGGTGGCAAATGGAGTTGATGCAAAACGTGGAATTCAAGACGAAGAAGGTCCGCCCAACTCCGGCGAGCAGGAAACACCCCAGCCCCCCGAACCAGCCGTCGTAAAAAAAGCCTACCACAAAGGGAAACGCCAGGCCGGACAGGACGATGGGGATGTAGTAACGATGTTGCCACATCACGACGGCGTCCTGTTGCAGCTTGCGGGCAAACCGATCGTCTCGATGGGGATCCGCCCAGAACAGCCAACCGCAATGACTATGCCAGAATCCCCGCTTGGCACTGTAGGGATCTCCTTCCTGGTCGCACCGGGCGTGATGGCGGATATGATCCGCTGTCCATCTGAGGCCTGAATTCTGTAGAGCCCATCCTCCCGCGACCAGGAAAGAGCCCTTAACCCAATCGGGGCAGGCAAAACTTCGATGAGCCAGCAAGCGATGGTACCCCACGGTGATGCCCAGGCCCGTGATGATGTAGAGGATCACGAACATGGTCCAATCGACCCAGGAATAACCATAAAAGTACGCGTAGGCCGGCAGCCCGACGACTGCGCCTCCCACGACACTGGCGAACAACGTAATGTTCAAACGGCTACGGGTTCGTGTCGGCATTCAATACTTCCTCTTCCTTTCTCTCCTGTAAGCTACCACAAGTCCCCGCAGGGTTCACGTCGACCCACGTTCCATGGCACCAACCTTCCTCTACCCGCCGTCCACGATGCTGCCGCGCTCGATGACGAAGGTCCGGTCCAGCAGGCGGGCGATGTGGACGTCGTTGGACTCGGCCACCAGCACGGAGGCGCCTTCCTGCTTGAGGTCGTCCAGGATTTCCACCATGCGCTGGGCGAAGATCGGGGCGATGCCTTCGCCGGGCTCGTCCAGCAACAGCAGCCGGGTGCCGCACATGAGCGCCCTGGCGAAGGCGACGAACTTCTGCTGGCCGCCGGACAGGCTGGTGGCGCCCCGGTGGCGGAACTCCTCGACCTCGGGCATGAGGCCGTAGATCCATTGCAGGCGTTCCCGGGTGTTTTCCGCGCCGGTGGCCCAGACCGGCAACAGGATGTTCTCCTCGGCGGTCAGCTCGGGCACCAGCCGGCGGTCTTCCGGCATGAAACCGATGCCGAGGTGCGCCCGGCGGTGGGCCGGAGTTGCGGCCAGGTCGAGGTCGCCGAGCTGCACCCTGCCCCGCTGGATCGACAGAGCGCCCATGACCGCGCGCATGAAGGTGGTCTTGCCCGCTCCGTTGCGGCCGATGAGGCCGCACATGGATCCCGACGGGACGCTCAGATGGACCCCGCGCAGGATCGGCGTGGCGCCGATGCTCACGTCGAGGCCGCTGACGGCGAGGGTCTCCTCCCCGGATGAGGAACCCTCCGATGCCGCCGCCCGTGCTTCCGCGCCCGCGTCATGACCCCGGCCCAGCACATATTCCCGCACGCCGTCGTCCCGCATTGCCTGCGCGGTGGGGGCGTCGCAAATGATCTCCCCCTGGTAGAAAGCGAGCACCCGATCCACGTACCGATCGACGATCTCCATGTCGTGCTCGATGAACAGCACGGTGGTGCGCTCTTCCCTCAGCGCCTGCATGAGGATGTCCATGATGGCGAACTTCTCCTCCGCGCTGATGCCGCTGGTGGGCTCGTCCAGCATGAGCAGCTTCGGCTTGCGCACCGTGGCCATGGCGATGTCCAGCAGCTTGCGTATCCCCTGCGGCAGCGCGGAACCGATGACGTCGCGGTATTCCGAGATCTGGTAGCGCGCGAGATGGGCTTCCACGCGGGTCGCCCGCTCTTCTTCCACGAGCGGCGTCAGGAGGCCCGCCCCATCCTCCTCGGCGACGCCGTAGGCCATCATCAGGTTGTCGAAGGCGGTCTCGGACAGGAACACCTGGGGCACCTGGAAGGAGCGGCAGAGGCCCATGCGCGCGATGGCCCGTACGGAGAGGCCGAGGATGTCGCGGCCCATAAACTCCACGGTGCCGCCGCCGGGCGGGAGGTGGCCGGTGACCAGGTTGACGAAGGTGGTCTTGCCGGCGCCGTTGGCGCCGATGACGCCGATAGTCTCGCCCTCCTCCACCACCACGTTGATGTCGTGGGCGGCCACCACCGCGCCGAAGGATTTTTCCAGATCGTGGACTTCCAGGACCGCGGCCATGGCCGGCTATGCCTCTTCCTTCCCGGCCCGAAGCGCGGTGCCCGCCCCTCTCCGGCTCCGCCACCGGTCCACCAGCGACCACAGGCCGTTGGGCAGGAACATGATGATGGCGAGCAGGGTTCCGCCCATGATGAGCTGCCAGATCTCGGGGAACTTGTCGAAGGCGTAGGTGCGGATGAGCTCGTAGATCAAGGCGCCGATGAAGGGCGCGGTGACGTTGCCGGTGCCGCTCAGGATGGCGATGAAGACGAAGTCCCCGGACACCGGCCAGTACACCATGGAGTCCGGGTCCACGTGGCCGATGGTGAGGGCGGCGATGGCGCCGCCGAAACCGCCAAGGAGTCCGGAGACGACGAACTTGGCGTGGACCGCCCGTTCCCCGGAGTAGCCTAGATAACCCAGCCGGATCTCGTTCTCGCGCACCGCCGTGGTCATGTTGCCCAAGGTGGAGCGCAGGTAGAGGTGCACCAGCACCGCCACCCCCCACGTCAGGATAACCGCGAACACGAACAGCGCGGTCTTGTTCTCCGCTCCCAGCGGCGCGTACCAGAGGTAGGTCGTCGTCTCCAGGCTGATGCCGTCGGTGGATCCCAGCTCCTCGAGCTTGGCCAGCACGCCGTAGAGGATCATGGAGAACGCCATGTTCAACAGCGCGAAGAAAATGCCGCGGTACTGCCGCAGCAGGAACCCCAGGCCGTATGCGAGCAGCCCCGCCGTCACCACCCCGCAGGCGATGGTGAGGAAGGCATCGGTGATGCCCAGGTACCGGCTCATCAGCCCGACCGTGTAGGCGCCGACGCCAAAGTAGAGCGCGTGGCCGAAAGAGATCAGCCCGCAACGCCACAGCACCAGGAGACCCAGCGCCACCGATCCCCGGGCCAGGGAAAGGGTGAGGATGGAACGGAACCAGTCCGGCACCACGAAGTTGAGGAGCAGCAGCGCGGCGAGGCCGATGGTCAGGCCCCAGAGCGTCTTGTCCTGGCGCCAGGTCATATGGTCCTCGGCTTCGCGGGCGCGAACAGCCCCTGGGGTCGGACGATCAGCACCGCTGCCATGATCAGGTAGATGACGAACAGCTCCAGGGCCGGCTCCTGGTGCACCGCGAACGCCCGGGCAACGCCCACGATCACCGAGCCGATGAGGGCGCCGGGAATGCTGCCCATGCCGCCGATCACCACCACGGCGAACGCCAGCACGATCACCTCCACTCCGATACCCGGCTGGACCGAGATGGCCGGCGCCTGGTAGGCGCCGCCCAAGGCTCCCAGAAACGAGCCCAGCATGAAGGTCAACAGAAAGATCCGGTTGACGTTGATCCCCATGGCCTGGGCCAGCTCCCGGTCATAGATCACCGCCAGCAGAAGCTTGCCGAACTGGGTCCGGTTGAGCCCGTACCAGAGCACCGCGGCCACCACGGCCGACAACAGCACCATGGACAGGCTGTAGTTGTCGAAGGGAAGTCCGGCGATCTCCGTCGAGCCCAGCAGCCCGAGGGGCTCCGGCGCGAGATAGGGATCGGTGCCCCAGATCAGCAGCAGCACGTCCTCCAGCACCAGGAACGCCGCGAAGGTCGCCAGCACGATGATGTGCTCGTCCTCGTTATAAAGATGGCGGAGCAGGCCGCGCTCGATGATGACGCCGAACAGCACGCCGAGGAAGAGCGCAGCGAACAGCATCACCGCGAAGGCGCCGAACTGAGGCCAGTCCACCTGGAAATAGAGGATCAGCAGCGTGGCCGTGAGATAGGCGCCGAAGGCGTAGAGCGCGCCGTGGGTGACGTTGAGGAGCTTCTGGACGCCGCAGATGACCGTCAGGCCCACGGCCACCATGAACAGGTACGAACCGTAGACGAGTCCGTCGACGAGGATGATGAGTAGGAGCTCGAAATCCAACGGTTCCCCCGTGCGCGGGATCGGATGAGGACGGACCCGGGCGCCGGCACTTCGGCGCCCGGGTCATGAAGAAACTAGATCAGAGGGCCGATCAGTCGCACTTGGCGCCCTTCATGCCGCCCTTGACCCAGTCCGCCGCATTGACCCCTTCCGGCGGGTTCACGCACTCGGCCTTGAACTCCACCACGTCCTTGACCACGATCTCGCCCTTGGCATCGTCCCACTCGGCATAGCCCCAGCGGTCCGAAGTGACCGCCTGATGCCCCTTGCCGAGGGACATCTTGACCTTGGCGGCCAGGATGTCGTAGGTGGCGTGCTCCAGCGCCTTGATGACCTGATCGGTGGACGGGAACTTGCCGCCGTTGGCCTTCATGGCCGTGTCGTAGGCGTACTTGGCAGCCACGATGCCATCGGCGTAGTGATAGGCCGGCGACGAAGGCGGCTGCTTGTACGCCTTGCGGTACTCGCTCCGGAACCACTTGTTGAGGGGAGTGTCGATACCCTCCGCGTACAATCCGTAGGGACCGCGGGCGAGCTGTCCCGGCGGGAACTTCTTGCCGATCCGGTGGGCCGTTATTTCGCCCACCGTGAAAACGAACTTCTTGCGCTTGAACAGTCCCCTGGCTTTGCCCTGGGCGATCAAGGCCTCGATGTCACCGCCCCAGAAGCTCGAGTGCACCACCTTCTGCTTGGCCCTGAGCAGAACCGAGATCTCGGTGCCGTACTGGCCGGAGAACAGCTTGGGGAACTGCTGCTTCTTGGCCGGCTTGAGTTCCGGCGCCAGGGTCTGCACGCCCAGGTTGAAATCGCGCCAGGCATCCTGGCCCCAGGCGTAGTTCTGGTTGATGCCCATGTAGCCGTCCTTGGCCTCGTTCCGGAGCTTCTTGACGACGTAGTGCGCGGCGCCCACGTTGCCCGCGGTGCTGTGGTTGATGATGCGGAAGAGGTACTTCGGCTCCTTCACCAGCTCCTCGAAGATGCGCGGCGTGCCGCATACCGTCAGCAGGGTCAGGACCCGCAACTCCTCCACCACCCGGGCGATGGCGGCGCAGCTCCCGGAGGAGACGTAGCCGACCACGACGTCCACGCCCTCCTTCTGCACCTTGTTACGCAACTCCGTGACCTGCTTGGTGCCGCCGCCCGACTCGTCGTAGACCACGAGATCGATCTTGCGGCCGGCAAGCCCGACGCTGTTGTAGGGCGCCGGCAGTGTCCCTTCGTTGATAGCGCGGACCACCAGTTCGACGCCGTTCTTGGACGCGGTGCCGTAAGTCGGCGCGCCGCCCCCGGTAAGGAACGTCGGAACCGCCACCTTGACGGTCTGCGCCGAAGCGGCGCCTGCCGCCAGCAACACCGCCAAAGCTGCGGCCAACGCCATGAATCTTGTACGAGCAACTACGTTCATGTCAGCCTCCCATGTCTATGGATCGCGGCCAGACATGAGGCCGCGACAGGCCGGGCACAATTGAGGCCGCCGCGTCACGCATTCGCCCGCGACGCGCCGATTGGGCTATACCGTATAGCGCAACTCACTTCTAAAGCAAGCCCAAAGCATCGGCGCCGGACACCCGTGCCGTCATGGAGGGGAATCGCACATGGCAAGAAACATGACCCAACGAGGCAAGGTCGATCTCGAGGGGCTGCGCGGCACCGAGGTCCAGGCCATGAAGGACCTCCAGCCGCCCGCCGACATGCCCTTCCGCATCGGCAACATGGGACACGCCGTGCTGGTGGTCCGGGACATCGATGCCTCCGTCCGCTTCTACACCCAGGTGCTCGGCTTCAAGGTCTCCGACGTCTATCCCGAGAGCATGGTGCCGGGGCGGATGGTGTTCATGCGCTTCAACCAGGACCACCACGGCCTCGGCCTCATCGGCCAGGCCGAGGAGGCATCCACGGGCCGGGAACTGCATCATCTGGCGTTCGAGGTCCCCACCCTCGACGACGTCTTCCGCGCCCGGGACCATCTCGAGAAGCACGGCGTCCCCATCGATTTCCACGGCCGCAGGCGCGCGGGCTGTCAGGTATCCGTAGAGTTCCGGGATCCCGACGGCCATAGCCTGGAGATATTCTGGGGACTCGATCAGGTGGACTGGGACGGTGAAGCGCGCCCGGCCGAGGAGTGGGCGCCGAAGCCCTCGCTCGAAGAGGCCCTGGACGAAGCGCCGCCGGGACAGGACACCACCCTCGCCGATCCGGGGTTGCGCCGGAAGTAGTTACGCGGACGATTGGCCGGCCGCCGCCATCACGCCCGCTTGCTCGTCGCCCGGATTGACGATAAAGGCCTCGCCGCGCGTGAAGAAATCACGGACCAGGGCGACGAACCTTTCCGGCTGGTCCACCTCGATGTTGTGGCCCGCATCATAGACGTAGACCAGCTTGGCGTGGGGGATCTCGCGTGCCAGGAGCTGTCCGCTCTCGGGCGGCATCATGCCGTCTTTCGTTCCCTGCAGAACCAGCGCCTGCTGCTGAATCTCGGGCAACCGCGCGACGAGCGCCTCGTCGAGTCCGACGGACTTGTGGTAGTAGTCCGCCCAACGCCGGCTCTCGGCAAGCTGCTCCGGAGTCTTCTCGCCCGGAGGAATCCGCTCCGGGTGGGCAAACATCCGGCTTCGCATCTCCTCCGGACTGCCCGCCGGTTTCTGCGGGATGTGCGGCGGTCGAAAGCCCGACGGACACTGGAGCACCACGGAGCTTATCTTCTCGGGACTACACACGGTCACCCACGCCGACAGGAACCCGCCGAACGACTGGCCGATCAGGTCGCACGGCCCGCCGATCACCGAATCCACGAACTCGCCAGCGAGATCGGCAAGCCCCGGCATGGTGTCGAGACCTTCATGGGAAGGTGTCCCATCAAACCCCGGGGCCACCATCATGTGAATCCGGTGATCGCGTGACAGCTCGTCCAGCGCATAGGTGAAGCGGATGCCGCCCGCGCTGTGGAGATACAGCACGGGCGGCCCCTCCCCGGCGACGTGGTAGGTCACCGGGCCGGATGAGAGGTCTGCGGTGAGTCTCTGAAAGCGCCCGCCGGCGGGCCCTGACGTATTGATCATGCTTGCCTTCCGGGTTCGGCCGACTCGACGACCGGCCTACTTCTCGCGCAGGGCAGCGCGGAACGTCTTCGACAACCGCGCCTCGTTCTTCATGCGCCAGTCGAAGGGCACGTCGATGACCTTCTTCCCCTGTATGTAGTCGTACATGTAGCCGCTCTTCGAGCTGACCAGCGAATAGCCGCGGACGTCGTGAATGGTCTTCTGGCCGGCGGGCGACACCACCCAGTAGCCCCATAGCTTTGCGATATTCGGCGCCTTGGCGTCCTTCACGATGTACGCTCCCCGGGAGCCGAAGATGATGGTGTCCACGTCCGGATGCTTCACCGGAGCGCCCTTGGCGATCTCGGCCCAGGCATCGGTGCCGAGACCGACGGCGAATTCGCCGCCGATGATCCGCGACCGCACGTCGGGATACCGGGCCAGCATCTTGACTTCCTGCTTCCGCAGCAGCGTCTCCAGGTACTTCTTCGCGTTCTCCTCGCCCCAAGCATAGGTGTAATGGACCCAGGGCGCCGGCGAACGCGGCATGGCGATCCGGCCCTTCCATTTCGGGTCGAGCAGGTCGTTGTAGCTCTTGGGCTCGTCGCCAGGCTTCACCAGGTTGGTATTGATGGTCATCAGGGTGAGGTACCCGTCATGCGTCTTGATGCCGTACTCGCCCTCCATCAGGTTCTTGGGCAGGCCGAACTCGCCCGACCAGTCGAACTTGATGATGGCGTCGCCCTCGATCAGCGCGCGCGGGCTCGATGTCCAGAACACGTCGAGCCCGGTCGGCACGTTGTTCTTCAGGGCCCGGATGACCTCCACCCTCTTCCGCGTATGGCGGCCGCCGATCTGGTTGAGCTTGATCTTGGTGCCATAGAACGAGTTGAACCCCTTGTTCATCATCTCGACCTGGCGGGGGTTCATGGTGGTGCCGAAGACGGTGGCCTCGCCTTCGGCCTGCGCCGGCTTGATGAGCTTCTTGACGGATTCCGGCAGATCGGCGCCGGCCGCCGATGCCGGCAAGCCGAACAACACGGCTGCCATGCCCAGCACTCCAAACCATGTCGTGAGTATCCGTTTCATCTGCATCGCTCCTTTCCTGGTGTCCCGCGAAACAGGACGTCCATGTCAAAGATACGTCCGGTTTTCCCTCCGGATCCGTTCAACTGCCGTATTCCAGCCTTCGCTTGCGGGTCGTTCTTGCAAGTTCGCCGATCCAGCCGGACAGCCGGCTTAACAGACCTTCGCGGCGGGCGATGTCGTGGCCGCGGATTTCCTGCATCCCGGTCATGCGCCGCGCGAACAGCGCCAGGATGGCGAGGATGAATATCATGTAGAAGGCCACCGCCGCGGCGGCGTTCTGTTCGCCGTTGGTCTGGAGCGGGGACCCCCGCGACGCGGCGGCTTAGTCGCGAAAGTAACCAGAGCTTGCACCCGGGGCGGTGATGCGGTGAAGTGACGGTGGCCGGGGCAGTCGAGGCCCGCCGATTCACTGGCGTGCCCATGCACCCGTTCT